>JAFGTH010000094.1 GCA_016934225.1 Lentisphaerota bacterium
CTGAAGACAGAATAATCGCCGTAGCGCAAGACAATGAACCGGCGGAAAGCATCCTTCATTGGCCGCTTTATAAAACCGTCAAGAAAATCAGGGGAGAAAAAGGCTCACGTGTCGTGCTAACAGTAATATCTGCCGCCGATCCCACCGGTTCAACAACAAAAATCGTTGACCTTATAAGGGATGAAGTAAAGCTGGAAGAACAGGCGGCAACATGGCAAATTCATCGTTTTACCAAGGCCGGCAATCAAAAATTGGCGCTTGGCGTTATAACACTACCAACATTTTATGCCAATTTGAATGTCCGTTCGAAAGAGGATCCTTCCTATAAAAGCTGCGCCGACGATGTTCGGACCGCGCTATCGGAGATGAAAGAACAAAAAGCGGATGGCGTTCTGCTCGATCTTAGAAACAATGGCGGAGGCGCGCTTTTCGAAGCGGTCAAACTGACAGGGCTTTTCATCAAACACGGTCCGATCGTGCAGGTCCGTGAACGTTATGCAACCAAATCGCTGCCGGATCCGGACCCGGAAATCGTCTGGGACGGTCCTCTTGTCGTCCTCGTTGATCGCATCAGCGCATCGGCTTCTGAGATTTTTGCGGCAGCTCTGCAGGACTATGGTCGTGCTCTCGTTGTCGGAGACTTGCGCACACACGGCAAGGGCACGGTTCAAACCATTATAAACCTTGGCATGGATCAACGCTTTGGGTCCCTGAAAGTAACCACAGCCGGCTACTATCGTATTACCGGCCAATCTGTGCAAGTGGAAGGAGTCACGGCCGACATTGTTGTGCCTTCCCGTTTCGGAGCCATGAAACTAGGCGAAAATTATCTACATAACCCAATCAAATTGCCTCCAACCAAACGGGTTCCTTTTCCACAGATCAATGACTTTGGCGCCGTTATTCCTTTGCTTAGAGAAAGATCTATCGCGCGACGCGCATCAGATAGTGTATATGAATCGTATATGAGACTCTTGGGACAAATTGAAAAAAGCATGCAGATATCCGAATTGTCTCTTAACCTGAAAGACCGAATCAAACGGGCTCAAGCCGAAAAAGAACTTGCCGACCTCCAAATCAAGGAAAGCGAGAGCCAGGCGGAAAAAAACGCAAAGAACGATCCTGTATTAGTGGAAACGCTTGCGATCCTCAGCGATCTTGTTTCTCTACAGTCCAAAGGAATGGTCCTGCTCAATGCCGAATCGGACGCTACAGATTCAACACATACAAAATTTCTGTGGTCACGCAAATGGATCGCGGTTTTCGCTCTGATTCTGCCGATATTGTTGATACTTCCCGTGAAAAGAAAGAAGACGCAATGAATATACCCTTTTGGAAAATGCACGGCGCGAGCAATGATTTCATTCTCGTTGACGACCGCGCAAAGACCTTTCCAACCGAAGATAACACATGGATTGCAAAAATAAGTGCTCGAAGAACCGGTGTCGGATGTGAAGGAATAATACTGATTCAGCCGTCCGAAAAAGCCAGTTTCAGAATGAGATTCTTTAATCCGGATGGAAACGAAGTCGAAATGTGCGGCAACGGCGCACGATGCGTTGCCAAACTAGCGGCGGAAATCAACGCAGCGCCCGAACATATGTCTATTGAAACCATCGCGGGCATATTGAAGGCCGAGATTGTTGACGAAGACGTACTGCTGCATATGACGCGCCCCACCGATCTGAAAACCGATCTGTCCATTGACGTTAACGGTCGAACAATCGTCTGTTCGTTCGTTAATACGGGTGTGCCCCATGTCGTCGTGCTGACGGAAAACCTGGCGTCTGTTGCCGTTGACACTCTCGGCAGAGCAATTCGATACCATGATGCGTTTGCGCCTGCCGGAACAAACGCAAACTTCGTATCTGTAACAGGAACCGAAACAATCTCCGTCAGAACCTACGAAAGAGGCGTGGAAGCCGAAACGCTTGCTTGCGGAACCGGAATAGTCGCATCTGCCGTTATTTTGGGCATACTGGGCAAAGTGAAACCGCCTGTGAGAGTGACCGCAGCCAGCGGAGATATTCTTATCGTCGGATTTGACGTGAACAGTTCCAACATTGGCAACGTCACGTTGTTGGGACCGGCGGTACATGTATTTGAAGGCATTCTTAAATACAAAAATTAGAGCCGCATGAAAATAGCGACTTTTAACGCCAATTCCATTCGATCGCGGTTGGAAATCGTAATCGGATGGCTCCGCAAAAACAACCCAGACGTGCTGTGCATTCAGGAAACCAAAGTTCAGGATGCAGATTTCCCTTCAACACCATTTCTCGATTCGGGATATAACATCGTTTTTAAAGGAGAGAAATCCTACAACGGGGTGGCCATAGCTTCCAAACTCAAGCCCACCCTAGTCAGCTTCGGTTTCGACGACAACGGCCCACCTGACGAAACGCGACTCGCTCATGCCAAAATCGGCGCGGTCCATATCGTTAACACGTATGTGCCCCAAGGTCGCGATATCGAACATCCCATGTTCAAGTACAAGATTGACTGGTTTAAGCGTTTGCGATCCTACATGGCAAAACACTTGACCGCAAAGATGCATGTAATCTGGCTCGGTGACATGAATGTAGCGCCCGAGCCAATAGACATACACAATGCAGAATCCCAGAAAAACCACGTCTGTTATCACGCCGACGCAAGAGCGGCTTTTGCGCATGTGATTGAATGGGGATTCGTGGATGTGTTCCGAATGCATCATCCCGAACCAGGTCAGTACAGTTTCTTCGACTATCGCCTTAAAGACGCGCTCCAGACTGGCAGGGGCTGGCGCGTGGATCATATACTAGCCACGAAGCCGTTGGCGAAATTGGCGACCAATTCGTTCATTGATCTGAAACCGCGCATGCAGCACAAACCATCCGACCATACCTTTGTGGTCGCCGACTTCAAAATCTGAAACGGAATTCGCCTTATGCTAAAATTCGGCAGAATCGTTCGTAGGCTTTATTCCACGTTTGTATATCGCTCGGTTTATATTCCGTTATTGGAAACGCAGTCTTTATAATCATCAGAGCATCTTTCATGGACTTGATGATGCCCAAACCCATGGCCTGCACCATGAGGTTACCGACTGCTGTGGCTTCTTCCGGACCCGCATACACCGGCAGTCCCATTGCATTGGCGACAAATTGATTCATCGTAATGTTTTTGCATCCGCCGCCCACTATGTGCACCACTTTAGTAATTGTGTTGCTTACTGCACAAATCTGCTCGTTAACAAATCTGTGTTTTAACGCCAAACTCTCATACACAAGTCTGAGGAATGTTCCTCTGTCTTGCGGTACCGTTTGTCCTGTTTTCTTGCAGAAATCAGCAATTGCAACCGACATGTCGGATGGATTGTAAAAGCTTGGGTCGTCCGGATTAAC
>JAFGTH010000095.1 GCA_016934225.1 Lentisphaerota bacterium
ACGGTGTGCCGGTAAAAGGCTATATGCAATGGTCTATAATGGATAACTTTGAATGGGCGCTCGGTTATAAACAACGATTCGGTCTTGTTTACGTGGATTACTCCACAGGCAAACGCACTTTGAAAGACTCGGCGTTATGGTACAAAAAGGTTATTGCTGCAAATGGAACATGTCTCTAAGGAATATAACGATACCACAACGTGAAAATATTCTACAGGATGTTCTCACACAATTAAAAACATGAACAAACCCAATGTGATTATTATCTTTGCTGACGATCTTGGATATGGCGACCTTGGCTGTTATGGCTCGACAGCAAACGCGACACCGCGAATGGATCAGATGGCTCAGGAAGGAATGCGGTTCACGGATTTCTACGCGACCTCACCGGTTTGCTCGCCGTCACGCGCCGCGTTGATGACTGGTTGCTATCCCAAACGGTTAGGGCTTGATTCAGGATATGAGTATGGTGTGCTGCTGCCGGGAGATCCAATCGGACTGGATCCAAAAACGTTTTCTCTCCCTCGCATGTTCAGTAATGCGGGTTACGCAACGAAGATGATCGGCAAATGGCATATTGGAGATCAGCCGGAATTTTTGCCTATCCGCCATGGTTTTGACAGTTACTTCGGTTTGCCATACAGCAACGACATGCTGCCCGACCATCCCGACAACAAACGTTTTCACTTTCCGCCATTGCCGCTTATGGAGGATGAAGACGTCATCGAGACAGACCCAAACCAAGCGTCGTTGACCGATCGTTATACTGCCGAAGCCCTTCGGTTTGTCGAACAAAATGCAAGAGACAAGATTCCGTTTTTTCTATATTTGGCCCACATGTATGTCCATCTCCCTATTCATACGCCTATGAAATACAGAAGTTCTTCATGCAATGGCGCGTATGGCGCCGCTGTCGCGCACATGGATCAAAGCACAGGCTGTATTTTCGATGATCTGGAAAAACTCGGTATAGATGATGAGACCTTGGTCATTTTTACATCGGATAATGGTTCAAACGGAAGAGACGGAGGAAGCAATGCGCCTCTCCGCGGCACGAAGGGCACAACGTGGGAAGGCGGCATGCGCGAGCCGTGCATTATGCGCTGGCCCGCACATGTGCCTGCCGGCACAGTCTGCTCCGAAATTACAACCACCATGGACCTGTTACCCACACTGGCAACTCTTGTCGGGGGCGACGTATCGGAAACTACTGTTCTGGACGGACACGACATTTCCAAACTTATGCTCGGAAAAGACAACGTTCGCAGTCCTTACGAGGCTGTGTATTACTATGGAGTGGGAGATCATACACTGCATGCGGTTCGCAGCGAAAACTGGAAACTGCATCTGTTGCGCAACGAGCTCTACAACTTAAGCGTTGATATTGCTGAACAACATAATGTGTTCGCTGAGCACGGTGATGTCGTCACCCGGCTTTCAGCCCTCGCCGACGGTTGTCGGCAGGAACTCGGCGACGCCCATACTCAAAGCGCGGGAACAGGTTGCAAACCTGTTGGCCGCGTGGATAATCCACGAGCTCTTACAACTCTGGATCAAATGGATCCTGTTATCCGTGCAATGTATGACTTGGACGATATTAAACGAGAAGATTAAACATGCCAAGGTAACGCTTAACCCGCTGAGACATGCGGGTCAACAACATATATGAACACCGTATTGAGTCTAGCAAATGGAGGGAAGAAAATGAAAAACACAATGATAGGAATAATAACGGTAATTACTTGCTTGTGGTCGGGTAATCTGACGGCAGATGAAACCGCTGGTGTTGCGGCATCGGTTGACCTAAACCGGATTCAGAATGAAGTCGGATACCAGCGACTTGTCTTTCTTGATACGAACGATGAAGTTAAAGCCGAAATACTAAAACTGCGAACAGCGCTCGATCAAGCGCTTATTGAGTGCGTAAGAGACAAAGACGACAGCAATATGGCGATTTTTCAAACGAAGATTCAGTCCATAAATAACAAGCTCAACACGATACGAAATGCACTTTCCAGCAGGTCTACCGACCACAGAAAGGCGCTGACAAAGTTTATCAAGAGCCGGTATTCTGAAAAATATTCGTTGATTATTGATGCTCAAATGGCCATGCATCACGGCCAAACCATCATTTGGAACGTCTCAGAGATGATTGATCTGACAGATGAAATTATCCAGACACTGGATCACGAATTACCCTGAACGCTCGGAATTCCCATAAATCATTTTACATTGCGCTTTGCCGTCCGGATTCTTGATGCTCGCAAAAACAAAGCGGCAAGTTCGCATTAAAAACCAAGCCCGAAAAATTAAATTTTTTGCATATACTACATTTGCGGCAGGGTTGTTGTGTTGCCTGAGCTTTTCGGCGAATTCCTAATTAACTCAAGTTGACTTAGAAATTAAGACGACATAAATTATCACCAAGAAGTTGTCATTACCAAGCAAAATGTAACGTTGAGAAAACAGGATACAGTGATGAATAAAAAACAGGACATGATTGCCGCCCTTGAGCACAAAAAGCCAGCCGGTTCTGTGCCATTGTGGGAACTGGAATTTCAGGCATGGGACGCTGCGTCGGGACGGCATGTGATTCTCGGTCATGAGTTCGAGGCCCTGTCCAAAACCGAGCAAGAGCGCGCGATGTATTCAAACGCGGAGATTCTTCTGTCGGTGTCCAGCGAAATGTGTTATGCTGCTCTTTTATCTCCAAATGCCTATTGGAATCAAGCTCCGGGACAATTGGCTTATTACTGCATGCCGGGCGACACTCGATTCAGACAACTGGAAATATTGAATGAACTGCGCTCAGACGACCTCATGCTGATCGCCACAACAGGCGGTATCATTGGCGCTGATTATTCCATGGAATTTTGCTGTCGCATGGTTGACGATCCCGAAAGTATAGACGTTTTGGCGCAAAACGGCATTAAAGGAGCCATTGAATCGGCAAAGCGTTTCCAAGATTGTGGCGCGGAAGCTGTCATTTCTCCTTCCGATATAGCGGATAACTCAGGACCGTTTTTCAAACCGGAATATATGGAACGATGGATATTACCCTACCTAAGTGAGTGGTCCGATAGAATTCGTAAAATGGGAATGTACACCATTTTACACTCCGACGGAAACCTGACCAAATACATGGATGCCATTGCATCAACAGGCGTAAACGCTATTCAGGCTATAGATCCGGTTGCGGGCATGAATATGCGTGAAGTAAGAGACATAGTCGGAAACCGCCTTTGTCTATGCGGCAATATTGATTGCGGAACCATACTCCGCGGCAAACCCAATGACGTGTATGACGCAACCAAAAATCTTCTTACTACATGCAAGGAAGACGGCGGGCTCGTACTCGGAGCGTCCAATGCCGTGCAGCCGGAAATTCCAATTGAGAACTATCGCGCCATGGTCTCAGCATGGAAACAATACGGCCGATACGGTGAAGACAGTATGGAAGACGATAATTTGCCATAATCGGAGACAATGCCAGACTGTACGCCTTAAACTCTCGACATCGGTCCGATTGAATCAACACTGGGCATGGGGTATTTCGATCCTAAACGCTTTCACTGTTTACCGACAGCGCTTTTATTGAATTCTATCGTAGAAATTTC
>JAFGTH010000096.1 GCA_016934225.1 Lentisphaerota bacterium
ACGCAAACGCTCATGAGCGCCGGCATACGACAGCAGATCCTGAACAGACGCTCCTTTATGTGAATTCCCCGCATTAATTCCAACAGATTTAAGAACGGTCGGAAGAATATCAACCATGGATACAGGAATGTTACTTCGTTTACCCGCGGGAAATCCCGGCCCTGCAATAAGCAACGGAATATGAAGGTTCGGTTGCAGCACGTTCCTGCCATGTCCCCAATAGTTGTGTTCGCCCAAACTTTCGCCGTGATCACTCAGGAAGATTATGATCGTTCGATCATAAGGCACCTTTTGGGAGAATTCTTTTAGAAACTCGCCGATCCAATGATCCGTGTATCGAACTTCACTTGCATAGGCTCGACGTTTTTTAGCTCCGTTAGTTTTGGCGCTTTGCTCAGATATCCGCACTGCAAACCTTTTCCGATACTCATATGGAGCATGAGGATCCGAATAATGAATCCACAAAAGAAATGGTTGTTGCGCCTTTTCTTTCAACCATTGAATACCTGCCGCGGTGACATTATCGGCGCTTCGTTCTTTTGCTATTGGTCCGCGGCGGGTTTCGGGCAATTTTTCATCATAATAGTCAAATCCCCGCGCCAATCCGCAAAGTTTGCTTTTTAAAGTCCAATTGCTGATGATCGCTGCGGTAGTGTAGCCCGCACGTTTCAATATCCCAGCCATTACTGAAATGTCCGGGCGTATCCGTAACCCATTGCGTCTCGCGCCGGTAACAGGCGGATACTCTGACGTGAACATTGAGGCAAACGCCGGCCCCGTTTTACCGATTGTCGTAATCGTGTCTTCAAATAACACGCCTCGTTCGGCAATTTTATCTATGTTGGGACTTATAAATTTATCTTCAAACCCATAGCACCCCAAATGATCCGCTCGTAATGTGTCCACACTGACAATCAAAATGTTCGGCGCCATCTGCTCTGCGCTCAGAGATGTCTGATTGTGCAAAACCAGAATCACCATACTTGCAGCGAGACGCAAACCCCGGGATATTTTTCTACTGTTAATCATCGCGTTTTCATTTTGTTGGTAGTTTTGTGCTAGGTCAAGCATATTACTCCCGTATTTCCAAAGTTCTGTTTCGGACGACGATAGTTCACATCGTCGTTGAATCCGGAACATTTCTCGGCGCTTACCGTCGCATGACGAGAATTTCTCAACGCCGATTTTCCCTGGTAACATCTTCTTGACCTGATATTACGCCTTGCGCATACTTGTTCATAGATTAAGCAAAGAGCAATTGCATGAATTCCCGCGAACGAGTTTTGGCTGCTATACAATGCAAGCCTGTTGACAAAGCGCCTTTCGATTTCTGGGCTGAACCGCCGACAGAAAACCGTCTGAAACAACATTTCAAAACAGATGATATCAACGCGCTGCAGGCCTCATTTAACGTTGATGTGTTTCACCCGCAACCCGTAACTCCGGCGGAAAAAAAAATCGGGAGCATATATCAAAATTTCTGGGGCGAGCGTTATATCTATAAACCAACCGAATGGGGATTGATGAGAGAAGACATGCCCGGGGCTCTTTCCAAAGCGGAAACACGAGAAGAATTGGAAGCATTCGATTGGCCGTCTCCCAATTCGTTCGATTATTCCGGTCTCGAAATCGCCTGCTCGGCCCATCGTGATCAGGCAATTCTTTACGGCATGGCCGATATCTGGCAGCGACCCTCTCTTGTGCGAGGATTGGAAAATGCTTTAATGGATCTGGCGCTTCAGCCTGATTGGGTACATTACCTGGCGCGTATTTTTACGGACTTTTATAAAGAAGAGTACGCAAACGCCTTTCGCGCAAGCGGCAACCAGATTGATATCTTTCTTGTAATTTCCGACCTCGGCGGACAAGAAAACGCTTTGATATCCATGGCAATGTTCGAGGAATTCGTCGCCCCCTACCTAAAAGAAATGACAGATCGAATTCACGACCTAGGGGCTTATGCAATGTTTCACTCGTGCGGCATGGTTTACCCGTTCATCTCACGCCTCATCGAGCTGGGTGTTGATATTCTCGATCCTATTCAGCCAGTTACCGATAACATGAAGCCCGAGAAACTTGCCGCTGACTTCAAAGGCAAAATCTGCTTTCATGGAGGCATTGATGTGCAACACGTTTTGCCGCGCGGGACAACAAGTGAAATTGAGGCTGAAGTCCAGCGATATATCCGAATGCTTTCTCCGGGATATATTTGCTGTCCGTCGCACCTGTTTCAGCCTGATATCCCGCCCGAAAATATTGAGGCGTTTTACCGAGCACCCAGAATACCCTGAATCCGGAAGAATCATCATGACGGCATGTTGCTTTGGAGTAATCAGAATAAATAGCCTGTGTCATGAAATAAAAAATCATCCGTTAATCCCTTCGTGAGGTATGGTTCGATGCAAATTACCGAGCGCGACAAGCAAACATTGTTGGTTTATCAACGGAATGAGATGACCGAAGCATTGATCTACCGCAGGTTGGTGACTATACAAGATAATCCGGAAAATAAACGCATCCTTGAGAAAATCGCCGATGACGAGAGAAGGCACTACGAGCAATGGAAAGCTCTGACAGGAATAGATACGAAACCGGACATGGTGCGCGTGCAAACGTATTACTGGATCAGTAAAATCCTTGGCCTGACGTTCGGAATCAAATTAATGGAACACGGTGAAGCAAATGCTCAGCAATTGTATGAAGCGATTTCCACTACCGTTCCACAGGCAAAAGAGA
>JAFGTH010000097.1 GCA_016934225.1 Lentisphaerota bacterium
ACAATTTTCTCAATAAATTTCCAGACAGCGAACTACGCCCGGAAGCGTTTCTGTACCTGGGTAAAGCTTATACCCTGATCGAAAATAATGATGCCGCCGTTAAAACCTTGCGGAAACTTATCGCAGAGTATCCGAATACCCAATATAGCCAATACGCAAATCGTTTTATCCAGGAACTGGAGACAAAATAGGGGTTAGGCCGTTAACAATATACAAGCTTCATTTAATATGATTTAGATGAGGCTTCGTATTTACCGTTTTTCTTAAGCATTCTGATTTTTAGTCTCCATGTGGCATTCAATTGCTTTTACGA
Organism: Lentisphaerota bacterium; assembly: GCA_016934225.1. Lineage (GTDB taxonomy): Bacteria > Verrucomicrobiota > Kiritimatiellia > UBA8416 > JAFGTH01 > JAFGTH01. Next base: position 314 of record JAFGTH010000097.1, read on the forward strand.
CGAATCAAACCTTGCCGAACGCCTGTTTGTTGATTATTCTCACGAGCTATTTAATCTTCAAAACCCCGGTAGCTCAGTTGGATAGAGCATCGGATTTCTAATCCGGCGGTCGCAGGTTCGAATCCTGCCCGGGGTGCCAGTTTGCTTCGGAACAGGATCTGCTCTTTGTCTGGAGCTCGAAGACTCGCTAGGCCTGCAGAGCAGACCACATTCCTTCGCTTGGGGACGTTTAAAGAAAGTTCGAATAACTGTTTGTTTCCGAACAGGATCTGCTCTTTGTCTGGAGCTCGAAGACTCGCTAGGCCTGCAGAGCAGACCACGTTCCTTCGCTTGGGAGTGGAATAAATATCATTACCGGAACCACCGATATTCACAACCACACATATGGTTCAGTAATTAAATCAAAAAACATGCGGATAAATTCTGTAATCGTTATTGAAAAATACTCAAAGGTTTGTTAGGATTTTATTGTTTTGGTATTTTGTGGGATGTTGTTACAAGAGTTTAATCCAATGGATTCGCCGGAGAATATTAATTCCAACCTGGAACCATGCCGCAGAAAAATTCTCGTAGTTGACGATGACAAACAGATTCGCGATGTTTTCGCCACAATTCTTGCCGGCGAGATATCATGCGAAGTGGATGTGGCAAAGGACGGAATCGAAGCATGCAATCTGTTCGCGGAACAACATTACGCCGTAATCGTCATGGACATGCATATGCCAACGCTCGGGGGGATGGAAGCATTCGCCAGAATCCGCGCATACTGCGAAGCAGCGCGTCTTGCTATGCCCGCTGTCATATTCTGCACCGCCTATGATCCGCCAAACACACTTCAAAATCTGCTCTCTCAAGATTCCAACCACACGCTTGTCCGTAAACCGGTATCCAACAATGACTTGGTCGCATTAGTACATAAGCGACTACCAACATAATACGTTTTAAAAGCGCCGCTGCTTCCTTATGCGTTATACCCACAACTGTCTGTCCATGCTTCGGTATTGTATTGCCTCTGAGATATGATCGGTTTCAATGTCGGAAGATCCGGCAAGATCAGCAATTGTCCGGGCTACTTTCAAAATTCGATCATACGCCCTTGCACTAAAATTCAGTTCCATAATGGCCATGCGCAATAATTCCTGCGAAGCAGGAGCAAGACTGCAATATTTCTGAAGTTCCTTTGCGCCCATGTCGGCGTTGTTGTGGACAGTTTTCCGCCCTTTTGTTTCCTTTCTCATATTCTCATCAGCAAATCGTTTTTGTTGAATTTCCCGAGCCCTAACCACTCGGTCGCGTATAATCAGCGAACTTTCTCCCTTGCCCAGAGCCGTAAGTTCGCGATAGGCGATCGTCGGCACTTCGATGTGTATGTCAATTCGATCAAGTAAAGGTCCGGAAATCTTATTGCGATAACCTTGAATTTGACGCTCGTTACAGCGACATTCCCTCTTCGGATCCCCAAAATAACCGCACGGACACGGATTCATCGCCGCCACAAGCATGAATTGACACGGGAATCGCACTGTTCCCGCCGCTCTGGATATAGTGACAGACCCCTCTTCCAGAGGTTGCCGCAGAACCTCCAATACATTTCTGTGGAACTCAGGCAATTCGTCCAGGAACAAAACACCACAATGAGCAAGACTCACTTCACCAGGCATAGGATGAACACCGCCGCCCAGCAGCCCGGCATCAGATATGCTGTGGTGTGGAGAACGGAACGGACGGCGCTCGATCAACGCGCGATGCGAACCCAGGATTCCGGCTATACTGTGTATTTTCGTCGCTTCAAGCGCCTCTTCTATATCCATCGCTGGGAGAATCGAGGCTATACGTTTGGCAAGCATCGTCTTCCCCGTTCCCGGAGGACCGATCATGAGAATGTTGTGGGCGCCTGCAACAGCAACTTCTATGGCTCTTTTCGCCTGTTCCTGGCCTTTTACATCCGCAAAATCTTCTTCGTTGCGTTCCATGTGCCTATATGCTTCGTTGAGATCAATACGAAACGGCTTGTCCGGTATCTTCCCGCTCAACATGTCAACGGCTTGTCGCAAAGTCCGAACGGGGTAAACCGCCAGTCCGTCAACAACTGCGGCTTCCTCAGCATTGTCCACCGGGACTATTATCTTGAAACGCCGATCGTTCTTCGCCCTGATCGCAATAGGCAACACACCCTTGACGCGCCGCACTTCGCCCGACAATGCCAGCTCGCCAATCAAAGTGAACTTGTTCAGCGCCTCGGAGTCTATCTCCTTCTGCGCCGCAATCATGCCTATGGCGATGGGGAGATCGAAGCTTGGGCCCTCCTTCTTAATATCCGCCGGCGCCAGATTCACGGTGGTTCTGCCGACATGCGGTTTGAACCCGGAATTTACTATGGCAGTGCGAACACGATCTTTGCTTTCCTTTACCGCCGCATCCGGAAGACCAACAATAACGACTTGCGGATCACCCTGCCCTGCATTGACCTCAATCTCCACCGAGTATGCGTCTACCCCGTAAACAGCGCCTGAATGTACTTGAGCAAGCATTTTCCTCCTGACTAAACAATAAGAAGCGACACTAGCACAATGATGGCCGTCTGTATGTCGGTAACAATGCTGAATCAATATGTAAGACTTTCCCCTACATTCCTGAAAATTGTGCGGGATATCCGCGCATGAATGAATCGCTCAAGATTCATGATTACAAACTGTATTTGTCAAACAATATTCAATACTACACAAAGCCCTTGTTTCCACAACGTCTTATCCCGCACAATTCTCCATGAAATACAGGATTAATGGCGGTGATACAAAGTCCGAGACGCAAGGCGTATTCAGACAGCATTTACAGAAATGCCCGGTTTAAAGTCGTTTTGTAATTAATACTTCAAATCTTGGGTCTTGCCATACAATACAGTGATCGTATAATTTCCTTATGAACAAACGGTTCTACAGATGGCTTGTGTCCAACTCTTCGGCTCTCAATGAACCGGAGGCAAATACAAGACTTTCGGTCGTCCATGCGTTGAGCAACAAGAGCATGACTTTCTTGACGCAAAATAGAGGTGCATGAAATATGGGTAATAAGTTGAGATCATTATTTCGACGGTGGAAAGCCGTATATATATTATCGGCAACCATTATGTTGATCCTCGGATGCGCAAGACCGACAGAGACAGATGCGCTGATTGAAGATCTTCTTTCCGATGACCAGGCAGTTCGCGAAAGAGCAACTTCCTCGCTGACTCAAATGGGCAAACCAGGTATTGATGCTCTACTGGCAGCGCTCTCCAATACAGAAACACGCAACGCGGCTCACAAAACTCTGCTCATCATTGGCCAACCGGCAGTTGCGCCATTGATTGATCATCTCAAGAATTCGTCTGACGCAGCTATCTGCGCTTCCATACTCAAGGAAATCGGCGCAGAAGCCATTCCAGCATTGATTGAAGCATTATCCGATCCGTCCGTCAGAGGTCAGGCGGGCGCTGTTCTGGCGGAAATTGGAGAGACAGCAATTCCACAACTGATTAATGCCATGGCCAATCCGACAATTCAGGGAATGGCAATCGGCACTATTGTGCGAATCGGCAAACCGGCGACGCCTGCCCTGGTTGACGCGTTGCGCGTACCCGCTCTTCGCATCAGCGCAACCACAGCGCTTGCTCAATTGGGGCCGCAGGCTGTTGAAGCTCTTAGCGTCGCGCTTGATGACGATAATATCCGAGTCAGACGCGAATCGGCCATGTTGCTTTCGAGAATACCGGAATCGTCCGCTCTTTTGGCGCTCATTACCGCACTGGGCAGCAATATCGAGAATACACGTGAGCTTGCAATTGAAACACTTGCGGGCATACATACCCGATCAACTCCAGAACTGATCAAGATATCCGCCGACCGTATTGTCGGATCCGCGGCGTCGGAAACCCTGCTACGTATTGGATCTGACGCCGTTCCATACCTGCTTAATGCCCTCAAAACGGATAATCCAGTTCTGCGTGAGCGGGTTGTCATAATTTTGGGCGCAATCAAAGATCGGAAGTCCGTACCGTATTTAATCAAAACGCTGACTGATACGCATGCATCCGTACGACTTGCATCCGCAAAAGCGCTGGCTGAAATAGGCGATCACCGCGCAATTGAGCCTCTCGTTGTCGCGCTTCGAAATCGCTCCGCGCCCGGCGAAGCTGCGCGTGCTTTGGCCAAATTCGGAAACGCCACTGTTCCTCCTCTTGCACAAGCGCTTCAAGACGATCGTCCTGATGCGCGCGCGGCCGCCGCACAAGCGCTGGGACTTATTGGCTCCAACGATGCAGTTCCGGCCCTTATCAATGCGACACATGACAACGAATCGGAAGTCCGACTTGCCGCAGTCAAAGCGCT
>JAFGTH010000098.1 GCA_016934225.1 Lentisphaerota bacterium
AGGAAACAAAAGAGTCATAGAAACCACTGTTTCTCTTCGGCACAAGAAACCTGTTATCATCGGCGGACTTCCGAGCTCACGCGGTAAAATGATCCTGGTTTTTCTGGTTAAGTAGTCGTTAAATTTCTCGGAGCGAGTCCATCATTCTCTTTTCAACAGCGTCCCACGAGTACTCGGTCAGAACAAACTCTTTTCCGCATGCCGCCAATTTGTCACGAAGAGACTGGTTTTCAAGCAACAGTTTCAAGGATTCCTCGAACTCAGGATAGTTCTTAAACCAAAGTCCTCCGTTGCTTCTTTCGCACTGCCACTGCAACACTCTGCCTTTTGCGAATACAAGTGCCGGTGTGCCGGCCATAAACGACTCGATCAGAACTATGCCCAGGCTTTCGTACATGCTGGCATGTACCAACGCCACGGCCCCGGCCATAGCTTCGCGCATTTCGTTAACCGACACAACGCCAAGGTCAATCACATGATCCTTCATGGTATCCGGAGCATCAATCGTCCCGCTACCGGTGAGAACAAATTTCACATCGAGACCTGTCCTCTTGCGGAAAGCATCCATGTAGTCCAGAAGTAACGGCACACCTTTCATAGCCTCCCGGCGCCCGGAATAAATTACATATGGTGATGTAATGCCATAACGTTCCCGAAACGCTTTGCCGTCCACACTGAATTCGTCAAGCCCCATTCCCACTACCTTGCATTTTTCCGGCGGCAGATCATAGAGCGATATGGCCAAGTCCATTTCGGGGCCGACGTTGAACATAAATCCACGCACAGATCTAAACATCTTTCGGATAATGCCGAGACGGGCAAACGGCTCATCGTGAAGACAAGGAACCAGTATTGTCTTCTCCGGACAAATCATGCTGGCGTTGAAAGTTATACCGAACAGATATGGCCCGGCAATCACTCTGTCATATTCCCCTTCCCCGCTCCGCAGATGATCGTACAGTGCCAAGCTATTCACGCTGTGGCGCATCCAGATTTCTTCTTCGGCCGGCGTCACCGGCACTCGGCGTGATATTCTATCCTGCACACTCAGAAAACTGTTTACGTCGCGATCTGCATCTACCGGGAAAAAATGCACGTTGAGATCGCCGTGCCTGCGCCAGCCTGGTTGCACCACGTTCTGCCATGTAAAATGATCTTTGGCGCAAGTTGTAAGAAAAACAACCTTTTTGCCCGCTGAAGCCGCGCGTTCAGCAAGGTTCTTCAACAGAGTTTCCGCCCCCCCTACAGCGTCATCTCTGGCAAACCTGGGACTAACGAACGCTATTCTCTCCACTGATGCCATCTCTATCTCCTTACGCATTAAATGTTATATTCGACCAAACGCTATCGCATTCGGCAAGAGCCAATTCGAATGTTTTACTTTATTCGGATAAAATTTTGGCTTGGCAAAAAGAATCATAGTTTATAGCATTTTTGCGTAAGAATGAATAAGGCAATTGAAATTGTTGATCTTTCAGTCAAATTTCCATCCCGTGGCGGTTTTGTCGAAGCCCTGAGCCATATCAATTTTTCAGTCGAAACCGGACAAGTATGCGCGTTCCTTGGACCAAATGGCGCCGGGAAAACAACAACCATTCATGTTTTACTCGGTTTTTTAGCGGCTACAGAGGGCATGGCAAAAATATTTGGCGAGGACGTCCGTAAATCAATAGCGCGCCAACGAATAGGTTATCTCGCCGAACATCCCGACACTTATCGTTTCCTGACGGGACGCGAGGCGTTAAGCATAACAGGGCGTCTTTTCGGCATGACGGGCCGTACCTTACAATCAAACGTCAACGCAATCCTGGCGATGCTCGACATGACAAGCGCTGCAAACCGAAAGATTTCCACTTATTCGCGCGGCATGATGCAGAGAATATGCCTTGGTCAGTCGCTGATAAACAATCCTGACTTGATTATTCTGGACGAACCAACCGGCGGTCTCGACCCCATAGGAAGAATGAATATCAGAAAGATTATCGGCCGATTGCGTGATGAAGGCAAAACCATATTCTTTTCATCACATGAATTGTCGGAGGCTGAAACCGTATGCGATCATCTCGTCATAATTTCGTCCGGAAATATTGTCGTTAGTGGAGCTATTAATAAATTAATTAAACCGGGCGAGAATCTCGAAAAATATTTTATGAAAACAATTCAAACGGCTGCAATCCATGACTAAAGGCCTGATCATTGCTGTTACTGTGTGGCTGAAGGTTATCAGAAAAAAGGATGTCTATGTTCTTCTGATCCTGTTAAGCGCTTTATTGTCATGGCTCACAACCATGAACATATTCGGTTTGGGAGGCACCACCCGCTATGTGTCCGACACCGGTTTGCTGTTGGCATGGTTTCTAGCTTGGATTCTCGCCGTCAATGTCAGCGCACGTGAGCTCCCGGAAGAAGAGAACAGGGGTACAATTTTTTCTCTTCTCGCCAAACCAATAACCAGGGCCGAATTGATTATCGGAAAATGGCTCGGCGCATGGACTGTTGTCTGCACGGCAAACGCTGTGTTCTACCTGGCCATCTGGGCAATAGTTGCAGTCAAAAGCGGCTATATTGATCCTTCAGCCATGATCCAAGGCTTTGTTCTTCATTGTTTCGCGCTTGCGATCATAACAGCCATCGGCATTGCGTTTTCAACTCGAATGAACTTCGATGCTGCAGCAACCATATCGTTCGTCTTCACTGGCGCTTCATTACTTCTTTTGCCTCGCATTCCCGAATTTGCCGTAAAAGAAAAAGGATTACGCGCCGTGGTTATGTCCTTGATTTACCACGGTTTACCCCATTTCGACATCCTGGACATGAGACAACGAATTGTACACGATTATGGCCCGGTAGATGTTTCAACAATGGCTGCGTTAGTTATATATGCCATGTTGTTAACCGTGTTTTTTCTTGTCATTGCGTGGTTGGCTTACCGCAAGAAATTGTTCTCTCGAAGCGAGTTGATGTGATAAACAACGATCACTGCAAATCGAGAATATGTATGGCAGGCATCATAGCGGTGCTATGGATATGTGTTTTCACATTGTCTTGTGTCATATACACAAATTCATTGGCCGAACAATCGCGAACCGGCAGGTCTTTATCCAAAGAATTATTGTACGCCGGCAAAATTGCGCTCAGCGCTCACTTTTACGATAAAGCCGACACTTACTTTCATAAAGGCGTAGAACATATAAAGAAAAGAACCTTCGAAAACAGCATTTTTAGCTCGTTTCACGACATTATTCACCCGCAAAAACACCGTCATCTCGAAGGCAAATCAATTGATGAAATTATGCCGTGGCTTCGAATGGCAACGCAAGCCGATTCTCATCACGTTGAAGCATATTTGGTTGCAGCTTTCTGGCTCGCATCAGAAGGAAACCGGATTGATCTTGCGCATACCGTCCTGACAGAAGCGCGAATAAACAATCCGAACAACTATGAAATTCGTTTGGCTCAGGCTCGGCTTTATCTAAGACAAGGGTTGGAATCGGAAGCCATGCGTGAAACGGAAGCCGGCTTGCGCCTGTGGCCAGGTTATAACGATCCAAACTCTCGTGACATCAAGCTCGATAAAGCCAGTCTATTATTCTACCAAGCGCTTCTACTCGAAAAAAGAGGCCATATCCCTGAAGCAATTCTTGCATTCCGACAGATCCTGGACATATTTCCAGAAAGAACCCACATAAAGAACCGAATTCGCGAACTTGAAGAATACGGTCAAGCTTCTTTGTTGCCCTCTAATCTTCTAGATGTTAGTCTTAGCAATGATATGGCACATGGGAAGAAATCGTGCCGACGTGATGGTCATAATCATCACGATCATGATCATGCGGAGTGATCAGTGACTAACGGTAATAAGAGAACATGTACTTAGAATTTTTCGGTCTAAACGAGTTCCCTTTTAACATCACTCCCGACCCCCGTTTCCTTTATTTCGCCCCACATCACAGAGAGGCATATGATCACCTCATGTATGGAATCAAAAACCGAAAGGGTTTTATTGAATTAACAGGTGAAGTGGGTTCAGGAAAAACCACTCTTTGCCGCGCCGTTCTGGCGAACTTGGGAAGCGACGTGGAAACAGCTCTAATTCTAAATCCTTCGTTAACCGAAACACAATTACTACGGGCCTTGTTAAACGATTTCGGGCTGGATGCATCAGGACGCGACAGACTCGCATATATCGAAAAACTGAACGTTTTTCTCCTGGAAAAGAGTCGAGAAGGCACAAATGTAGCTCTTGTAATAGACGAAGCCCAAGATCTGTCGCCTCAAGTAATGGAACAGGTTCGACTGCTGTCAAATCTTGAGACAGATCAACACAAATTGATCCAGATAGTCATGTGCGGGCAGCCGGAATTAAAAAAAAGGCTCTCCAGACCGGACCTTCGGCAGCTCAGACAACGAATTACAGTCAGATATCATATCCCGCCCTTGACACAACAGGATACCATGATGTATATCCGACACCGTCTATGGGTAGCAGGTTCAAACGATAGTATAATTTTTGATCAGGGAGCGGTGCGCGAAGTGTACAGATACTCCAAAGGCGGGCCGCGTTTGATCAATGCAGTTTGTGATAACGCGTTGTTAGCCGGTTATGTGGTCAGAACAAGAAATATAGACACCCGCTGCGTACGAAAAGCTATTCGGCAATTGGAGGGGGCTACATGAGTTTGATTCAAGAAGCGCTTAGAAGGCAACAGGAAGAAGCTGGAGAAATCGAACCTCAGGCATCACCACCGCCGGTACAAGACCCGCGTCCCCCAATGCCAACGCCGTCTCAAAGCAGTAAACCGCCAACTCTCGCTTCTCCAGAACTACCACCTCCGGTTCCAAATGTTCCGCCCCCATTGGCGCCAACGGAATCATACAACTCGACCTCAACGCCTGGATCAACAGTTGAATTGGCTGAGCCAACTAAGCAAAAACCCCCAATACTCATGTTGACCGGAGTAATTCTCAGCATTCTACTTCTGGCCGGCATTGGCATATGGGCGGCAATATATCTTTTCAACCTAACTGATGTCGCAAACGTCGCTCCAACCGACAACGTCGTCGAAGTAACGCCAGAAACAAAAGACAAAACTCCCGTTTCCGATACGCCACCACCACCCGCTCCGAGCGCTCCAGCGGAAGATGTAAAAGTCGTAACGCCGGTAATCGCTGAGACAGATACCGGGGCAATAGTAAAAGACAAATACGATTACGGGAAAGAAGAAGAAGAACCGGTTGTACAACCGGCTAATAGTGTTGTTTGGCCTATGCTCACGCTTTCAGGAGTGGTGGGAAAAGGATCAAACGGATCCGTTATTCTCAATAACGAGATTGTCGGCGTAGGCGAATATATTGACGGAGTCAAAGTTGTCTCGCTGGGATATAGGGAAGTGACACTTGAATATGAAGGACAACAACAGACAATCAAGCAAGGCAACTCTACTCAATAGTCCGCAATAGATGCGCAATCGCATTAATCCTCATTATTTACCGGCAAGAATGTTTTTGATTTTCTCGACCCCACGATCAAATTCCTGTGGAACTGTCATGTAAAAATGACAACTGCGACCTGTGGCGGTTTCAACATCCTTCCGTAACTGGGCGTCATAAGGATTCATAACCACAACCAGCGCGTGATTACAGATCATATCAAAAACCAAGGCGCCGCGTTGTATAATAAAATCAATTGGCAGGGCCTTTGCGCATTCTTCCAACATTTCAAAACTGGCTATTGAAATGATCGGAGTACCGCACTGTTTTGCAACACGTCCAATTATCCGCTCCAGTCCTGGAAACGATCTATGCTCCAAAACATGAAGAACGGACACAGGCACCGATATCTCTCCCGCGGACAGCTCCGTTAAATCCTGCACGACGCTCGCATACTCTTCCTGATTGAGTTCGTTTGCCTCCATCAGGTTCCATGCAAATGACAACTCATCAGCCATATTAAAAGTGGATCGCACATTTGTAGTGCGCGATGCTTCGACTTTCTTGCTCGGCGTTTTTTCGTCTTTTCCCGGCTTGCCATTTGATTCCTTCTCTACAGACTGAGATGAAGACTGATCTAAAGATTCCTGCCGAATACGATCGAGCAGTTTTTTTGCCTCTTGATCGTCAGTCGCAAATTTCTGCAATCGTTCGGTTAATTCCTGCGCAGCAACATGATTGTCTTCAGCCAGAAAAACATTGCCCAGCCTTATGAGATATTCCTTTGCTTTTACATGATCTCCAATTTGCTCATAGGCGTGAGACAAAGCCTCCAGCGAAGCCTGATCCTCCGGCATTGCTTCCAGAATCTGTTCAAAAGCGGATATGGCGCTCCATACCTCTTCTTCCAGATTTGGTTCTTTATCAGCTTTCCTGGTCATATGAAGTCATCTACGCAAGCGTCAAGTATACATGGGTAATGCAATCTCTTTTAATATTAGACGTTATGATAAGGGAAAGTCAATGGTCTCTTGCCTATAATTGAATTTTTGATGCTCTTTATTGATGCATAAAACCTGATTGACGATATGCCGCAGCTCGTGACATATTATTAATATGGTGAAGTTCAATGGCTAAGAAACGATCTGGCAGTAAGATATCGGATATTCTTGTGCGCAATGGCGTAATTACGGCCGATGCCATTGCAGCGGCTGAAGAACAGACCCACGCAAACGGAAGCCGCCTCGAAAAATATTTGACCGAAAACAATCTCGTAAAACCGGAAGACATGATACTGGCGCTTTCCGAGTATCTCAAAATGCCACCAGTGTCGCTGGCTCATTTCACACCGACTCCCGATCTTCTGGATCTGTTGCCTAAAGAAATGATGGCCAAAAGATTGATTGTTC
>JAFGTH010000099.1 GCA_016934225.1 Lentisphaerota bacterium
ATGATTGTATTAACCCCGGCGCATTCGCTTGTTCGGAATATTCCGCCCACATTGAATACCGACCTGATGTTGTCGAGTACAACAAAAACCGGCATAACCGAACTGCGAGCCCCGATTGGGTCGTCGCTCGAAGACAAGAGGAAGTCGTCGTCCGTGACACGTTCCTTGGACCATTCCCGTTCAATGGGTACCAGCAGCGCCCAGAGTGATTGCAGATCCATGTTCTCCCTGATCTCGGCGCGGATCTGTTCGGCCGGTTGATAGCCGTTGGTGTGGGCAAGTGTCGAGAGGAATTGTCTGAATGCGCGAAGCAGTCGTTTGCGCAGATGCTCCTGTTTCCATGCCTTCTCGATTTCGATAAATTGCTCGAGAATGAGACGTGCGGCTCTTTTCGGTGAGAAATGTTCTGTCTTCACTACCTATTTGATTCTATCGCCCGGTTTCGCGCCGCTGTCCGGGGACAGCAGAAACAGGCCGCCATCGCTATTACCAGCGGCCAGGATCATGCCTTCGGAGACGCCGAATTTCATTTTTCGCGGTTCCAGATTAGCCACCATGACGATCAATCTGCCTTTAATACTCTCTGGAGTGTAGACGGATTTAATGCCCGCGATGACGTTTCTGGTTTCGTCGCCGAGGTTAACAGTCAGGCGGAGGAGTTTATCGGCGCCTTCTATAGTTTCGGCTTCAACGATCTCAGCCACGCGCAGTTCCATTTTTACAAAATCATCCATATTAATCATAATCTTCTCCTTTGACTCGGAAGGTTTATTTGTGTCTTGTGCGCCGGATTTCGAATCATGCACGATTTTATCAATCTGTTTCTCATCAATCTTCGACGCGAGATACTCGTATTTGCCTATCTGATGATTTTCCAGCGGAGATAAAGCGTCGGCCCATTTATAGGGTTCTTCGGCAAAAAGTTTTTCTACGTTCGCAGTGTAGCGTGGCAGTATCGGCTTGAGGCAAATGGCGAGTATTCTAAACACATTGAGTATGCATGATAGAACAGGGCGAACTGATTCCGGATTGTTCTTTATTCCGAGCCATGGTTGCGCCTCGTCGAAGTAGCGGTTGGCCTCATCGGCTATGGCTCTTATTTCGACGATGCCTTTCCCGAAATCGCGATTCTCATAATGTTGCGCAATGATTTGCGTCTTTTCGATTGCCTTTTTTACAAGCGCTTTCCCAGCGTTGTCGAGTTCCCCGATTCTGCCGTTGAGATTTCGTGTCAGCATTTGAGCGCCACGAGACGCCAGGTTGGTGATTTTGCCCATGAGGTCCGAATTGACGCGCGCCACAAAGTCGTCGAAGTTCAAGTCAATGTCATCAGAAGATGAGTTCAATTTGGATGCGTAATAGTATCGGAGATACATGGGATTCAGATGATTGAGGTATGTTCTTGCGCTGATGAACGTGCCTTTTGACTTGCTCATTTTCTCGCCGTTCACCGTCAAGAAGCCGTGGACGAAAACCTGGTTGGGTGTTTTAAAGCCGCCGTTTTGAAGCATTGTAGGCCAGAAAAGACAATGAAATCGGACAATATCTTTGCCGATGAAGTGATAAAGTTCCGTGTCCGGCGAGTTCCACCACTCGTCGAAATCGTTACCGTGTCGGTTGCACCAATCTTTTGTAGATGCCATATATCCAACGGGTGCGTCAACCCAAACGTAAAAATACTTATCCTTATATCCGGGAATCTCAAATCCGAAATACGGCGCGTCTCGTGATATATCCCAATCGTGAAGGTCCTCGGAGAACCATTCCGTGAGTTTTCTGGCTGTATCTTTGGGGACGTGAGTGGGGAGCCATTCTTTTAGAAACGATTTAAAATCGTTCAATTTGAAAAAGATATGTTCAGATGATTTCAAAACCGGCTTGCTGCCGCAGATGGCGCAGCGAGGGTTGAGAACCTCGCTTGATGAATATGTTGCCCCGCATTTATCGCACGAGTCGCCGTATTGGTCGAGAGCGCCGCATTCTGGACAGGTTCCTTTGATGAATCGGTCGGGCAGGAACATGCGGTCTTTCGGACAATAGTTTTGTTTGACCGATCGTACGTCCAGATGTTTGTTGGCAACCATGCTTGAATACAATTTGTAACAGAACTCGCGATTAATTTCGGAATGTGTGGTGAAGTAGTTATCAAACTCAATTTCACAATCCGCGAAATCGCGTACATGTTCTTCATGACTTTGTTTAATTAAAGCTTCCGGAGTAGTGCCGTCGCGTTGTGCACGGATCATGATGGGAGTACCGTGAGTATCGTCGGCGCAGACGTAGAGACATTTATGTCCGCGCATTTTCTGGAATCGGCACCAGTAATCCGTTTGCAGGTATTCGACGAGATGTCCCAAGTGAATTTCGCCGTTGGCGTAAGGCAGCGCTGATGTGACGAGCAATCTTCTTTTCTGAGGCATACGGATTCCTTAGCTGTTTATTGTGCGGTTTATTAAACAAGGCGCACGGTGACAATGGGTGGGACTATATCCCATTGGGGGAACATTTTCAACGAATGAACCGGAAAAGAGTTGCGTTGCTTAAAACATGCGAAACATATTGAAAACAGAGGCCTAAAGGCAAGGATTTGGTAATGGGCGGCTAAACTGCCGAATTCAGAGCGATATTTTTAAAGAAAAAGTATTGACATTGGGTGGGTCAAAGTGGTGAACTATGTCACAAAGAGGTGATTTGTGGATTTAGAGGACACCATATTGGAGAATGAGATACGGGGGCAGGGCGTGTTTGTCAGTAATTACACGCACTCACTTGATCCCAAAAAACGTCTTACAATTCCGTCGGGTTGGCGAGCGCAAGTTGGCACGCCAAAAAGTCTCTACGTGCTTCCGGATGTGGATCATAAGTGTCTATGCGTTTTTCCTGCTGCTGAAATGGCGCATCGAATTGTGAAGATGAGGAATCATTCTATTGCGGACAACAAGGCGCGGCATTTTGCTCGCATTCTCGGATCACAATCGGACCTCGTATCATGGGACGCTCAGGGGCGTATTCGCATAAAGGATGAGTTGCTTGAGTTTGCAGAACTCCATGATCAGGTAACGATGGTTGGCGCGTTTGACAGATTTGAATTATGGAACCCGGACAATTTGCGGGGTGAGGGTGGTATTGATCGGTCCGGTATTCAAGAGGCGGCTCGATATGTCGGATTCTAGGACCGAAGCTATGTCGGTGTTAGGTTCGGATTGTGTTGTATGCATGAACCTGTGCTCAAAAACCAAGTGGTGGAACTCCTGGGGATCGGACGTGGCGATGCTTGGATTGACGGAACAGTCGGGGGTGGCGGACATGCATCCGCAATCCTTCACGCAACGAATGACTGCTTTGTTCTGGGCATTGACCGGGATCCTGCGGCGGTTGTCAGGGCGCAGGAACGCCTTGCCTGCTATGGATCGCGATGTAGGGTGGTTCATGGGAACTTCGCCGATATGTCCGCGATTGCGAAAAGGGAAGGGATTAGCGAAGCAGCGGGCGTGCTTCTGGACCTTGGAATATCGTCGGAGCAGTTAGGCATGGAAAACAGAGGTTTCAGCTTCATGAAGGATGGTCCGCTGGACATGCGCATGGATCCGACCGGTCAAAAGACGGCGGAAGATCTGGTAAATGGCGCGCCGGAAGACGATTTGGAGAGAATTATCCGCATGTATGGAGAGGAACAACACAGCAGGAAAATAGCGGCTGTTATCGTAGAGGCCAGGGTGAAAAACAGAATTGAGACCACGTCTCAATTGGCTGATCTCGTATGCAAGTGTGTTCGAAGAATCGGTCATATTCATCCGGCAACGCGTGTTTTCCAAGCGTTGAGAATTGCGGTGAACAATGAACTTGAATGTCTGGCGAAGGGATTGGATGAGGGCTTGAAAGTTTTGAAGCCGGGCGGTCGAATGGCGGTTATTTCCTTTCATAGTCTGGAAGATCGAATGATGAAACAATTTGCAGTCAGTCATCGCGGCAGGTGGGAATCGTTGCAGCAAGGTGGTCGCGAATGGCGTGGTACGTATCCTCAGGTATCCATACTTACGAAAAGGCCTGTGACGGCGTCGAAAGATGAAATCAGGAACAATCCGCGGTCTAGATCGGCAAAACTGCGGGTCATAGAACGGATTACGGCTTTTCAAAACACAATTATGGAGACAACTCATGGCGCGCAGAAATAGAAAAAAAATCAACGGGTTTGTATTTCCTGTTCCTTTAGCGGGAATAGCGGTGATTCTTATGACGTTGGCTCTGGTTTATGTATGGTTGGGCTGCCGATGCGAGTCCGTCGGGAAGGACATAAAGAAACTTGAGGCAGAACAGATATCCCTCAAGAAGAAATGTCATAATGAAGAGCTTAGATGGGCGCAAATGAAATCGCCTAGAAATATTGAAAAATCTCTCGCGCGGAATGGTCTTGTGATGACTTGGCCGCGTCGGGATCAGGTTGTTCGTTTATACGATGCCGAGTTATTTGATGATGGGCCGGCGCTCAGGGTTACGGGAAGACGCTCGTATGCCGGCATGGGAAGGATTGCCATGCATGAATGACCGCATGGTCAGAATGCGTTTCATCGTCAGTGCGGCAATTATGTTGCTGGCGATGGTGGGGCTGGGCACACGCCTGGCCTTTTTGCATTTAGGGCCCAATGACAAAATTCGTATGCACGCCACGGATCTTCGGCGATTTGAGAAGAAATTATCTGCCGGACGAGGCGAAATATATGATTGCAGAGGCAGGAATAATATACTTGCGCTTAACCTCGGAGTAAAAGACGTATGCGCCGATCCGACCGTTATCCTGGAAAGTAATTCGTTGGCAGAGGTGTCTTCATTTTTGTCGGAAAAACTTGATCTGCCTGTTGATCAAGTGGCGATTCGCATTAACAAACCCGGAAAGAGGTTTGCTTATGTCAGGCGTTTTGTATCGGAAGAGAATGCGGATGCCGTTCGCGCCGGCCATATGAGCGGA
>JAFGTH010000100.1 GCA_016934225.1 Lentisphaerota bacterium
CAGGAAAACTCCGCTTGCGTCCCGCCATGAATTGCTTTCGGCGCGTATGGTGGATTTTAGCGGTTGGTATATGCCGGTTCAATACACTGGTATTATAGAAGAACACCAGAAGACGCGATCGCATGTGACAGTGTTCGACACTTGCCACATGGGGCGTATTCGTATTGAAGGGCGGGACTCGCAAAGCTGGTTGTCCGGCATGTTCACCACGGATGTAAATCGTATGGATATAGGAATGTGTCGCTATGGATTTCTATTGAATGAAGAAGGCGGCGTCCTGGATGATACCATCACATATAAAATTGGCTCGGACAGTTGGCTGGTGGTAGTCAACGCCGGCACGATTGATTCTGATTTGGATTGGTTAAGATCGCACTGCTCCGACGATGTGACGGTTGAGAATATCTCCGCAACAACCGGAAAGATTGATGTTCAGGGTCCTGAATCCCGCGAACATGTAGAATCTTTGTTGTCCGTTGATTTATCGCAACTGGGTTATTTCCGGTTTATACATGTTGCCGGTGCAGGCAACGGTACTATTGTAAGTCGCAGCGGATACACCGGCGAAGAGGGCTATGAATTATACGCCGATACGGATGTTATACTGAGCTTCTGGGATGATCTTATCGCGAGTGGCGTTGTCCCTGCCGGATTGGGGGCGAGAGACACGCTTCGTCTCGAAGCAGGATTGCCGCTCTACGGACACGAACTCTCGATCTCGGTCACACCTGTTGAGGCAGGTATGTCGCGTTTCCTTGGCAAGCGAGACGGCTTTGTGGGGAAAAACGCGCTGATGACGGAATTGCGGGATGGCCCTTCAAAGACACTTGTTGGCTTTCGATCGCACGGCAGACAATCAGCGAGACATGGGAATGCCGTATTTGTTGAAAATGAGCGGACAGGGCAAGTTACAAGTGGATCCTTTTCGCCGACTCTTGGGTATGCTATCGGTATGGCATATGTTGGTAAAGAACATGCGACGCCGGGAGCACGGCTGGATGTAGACATCGGACGCAAGCGAATAGAATGTGAAATAGTGAGTATTCCTTTTTATAACAAGAAAAACTAGACATTGAGGGAGGCACGAGCGCTATGTCGGAAGAAATGTACTTCACCAGAGAACACGAGTGGGTCAGAATCGAAGACGATGAAGCGATAATCGGAATATCGGATTATGCTCAGAAAGAAATGGGAGATGTAACGTTTATTGAACTTCCAGAAATCGGAATGGAAGTCTCGCAATCAGATGAGCTTGGCGTTATTGAATCAGTCAAGGCGGCAAGCGATATATTCGCGCCAATTGGCGGAACCGTCACGGCAGTTAATACGGAGCTTTTGGAATCACCGCATCTGATCAATACCGATCCGTATGGCCAGGGTTGGATTTGCAAGCTGGGCGACATGGATTTGTCGGGACTTACATTGTTGATGAGTGACGAGTCGTATGAAGAGTACACATCGCAGGAATAAAAATGCCGTACATTGCGAACACTGACGCTCAGCGTCAAGAAATGTTAAAGACGATAGGTTTATCTTCAATAGACGAACTCTTTAATGATATTTCGTCCGATTTGCTAATCAACGGACTGAATATTGCCGCCGGCATGAGCGAGTTGGACGTTTTCAACAGGTTGAAACTTCTGTCCGGGGAAAACGCCAAGGATCTTACGTGTTTTCTGGGCGGCGGATTCTATGACCATTATGTTCCGGCCTGCATTGATGCTCTGGCCGGCAGGAGTGAATTCTACACCGCATACACGCCTTATCAACCGGAAGTCTCGCAGGGCACATTACAGACAATCTTCGAATATCAAAGCGCAATTTGTCGTCTGACGGGCATGGATGTAGCAAATGCTTCTCTTTACGACGGCGGAACAGCGCTTTATGAAGCTGCGATGATGTCCATTCGTGTAACCAAACGGAACAAAATTATTCTTGATACTGGCGTAAGCCCCATATATCGGAACATGTTACACTGCTATACGAGCAACCTTTCGATCGAGTTTGTGGAGATAGATGTCGCGCACGGACAGAGCGATAGAGCGAAAATAGCAGCGGCATTGGATGACCGTACTGCAGCAGTTGTTCTCCAGAACCCCAATTTTTTCGGAGCGGTTGACGATTTCAGCGATATAATCAGCATGGCGCATAAGAAAGGCTGTATGGCCATTATGTCTGTATATCCGATTTCGCTTGGCATGTTAATGAAACCGGCGGATATGGATGCGGATATTGTCACTGGAGAGGGGCAGAGCCTGGGAATGCCTCTGTCCTTTGGCGGTCCGTATCTGGGTTTCATGGCTACGCGTACGCAGTATGTCAGGAAAATGCCTGGCAGATTGGTCGGCATCACTCAGGATTCCGAGGGAAGGCGGGGTTTTGTTTTAACGCTGCAAGCCCGCGAACAACACATTCGTCGCGAGAAAGCCACTTCGAATATATGTTCCAACGAGGCGTTATGCGCATTGAGGTCTCTGATTTATTTGTCGTTAATGGGCAAGCATGGTTTGCAAGAACTGGCCATGACCTGTGCACAGAAAGCTGAATATGCAAAGAGTCGTCTGAGCGAAATATCGGGGATCGGTGTTATGAAGAGCGCGCCGACATTCAATGAATTCACCATTGAACTACCGTGCGATGCGAGAGACGTGGTCAACAGGATGATAGACCGCGGTTTTGCTGCCGGATTTCCTCTTGGCCGATATTATAAGGACATGAGTAATTATCTTCTTATTGCCGTTACGGAAAAAAGAACACGCGAAGAAATAGGCACTTTTGTCGAAACGCTGGAGGCGGTGCTATGAGTCGGGTTGTTTTTGAGAAGTCGGTTTCGGGCAGAAAAGGTTATACCCTGCCAAAGCTCACGGAAGCGGAGAAGTCCTGTCGTTTGCGTATTCCGAAGAAATATTTTGCAAAAGAACCGCCGAATCTTCCTGAATTATCTGAACTTGACGTGGTACGGCATTTCACAAACCTATCGCAAAAGAACTTTAGTGTAGACCGCAACTATTATCCTCTTGGTTCCTGCACAATGAAGTACAATCCTAAAATCTGCGAGAAGATAGCGGCCATGGATGGGTTTGCGTCACTGCATCCATTGTTGCCGCAGCTTCGTGGAGGAGGGATGCTTACTCAAGGCGCGTTACAGGTGATTTATGAGATGGAACAACTTCTGTGTGAAATAGTTGGAATGGACGCTTTTTGTTTGCAACCCATGGCTGGGGCGCACGGTGAGCTAACTGGCATCATGCTGATTGCGGCTTACCATAAAAAGATGGGGAATCGCAAAACGAAAGTGCTAATACCGGATTCAGGACACGGCACAAATCCGGCATCGGCCTCAATCGCCGGATACAGTGTAGTGAGTATATCCACTGGCGATGATGGTTGCATGGACATGGACGAACTCGAAAAGGCGTTGGATTCCGAAGTTGCGGCGGTGATGTTGACAAGTCCCAATACCCTTGGCCTGTTTAACAGTCATATACGCGAATTGGCGGATAAAGTTCATTCGCATAACGCTCTCCTGTATTGTGACGGAGCGAACTTAAACGCCTTATTGGGCAGATGTCGTCCGGGTGATCTCGGCTTCGACGTTATGCATGTCAATTTGCACAAGACCTTTGCATCTCCACACGGCGGTGGCGGTCCGGGATCCGGGCCGGTTGGTGTGAAAAAGGAATTGATTCCTTATCTGCCGACAAGCGTTGTAGTAAAGCGTGATGACGGAACTTATGCGTTAGAGTATGCTAAAGATGAAACCATTGGGTTTATAGCGCCTTTTTATGGCAATTATGGCGTTATTCTTCGGGCCTACGTGTACATATTGATGTTGGGCAGAGAAGGGATGCGACGTGTATCCGAGAATGCGGTATTGAATGCAAACTATATTCAGGCGAGATTAAAGGACGCATACAGTTTTCCATATGACAGACGTTGCATGCACGAATGTGTTTTAAGTGCAGAACGCCAGGCTGAAAAAGGAGTTCACGCTTTGGATATTGCCAAGGCATTGATTGACATGGGATTTCATCCGCCGACAATATACTTTCCGCTCATAGTAAAAGAAGCCATGATGATTGAGCCTACAGAGACCGAATCAAAGGAGCAATTGGACGCTTTTATTGACGCGATGCATGAAATTGCTCGGCAAGCAGACGAAAATCCTGATGATTTCAAACGTATGCCGCGATCCACGCCCGTGGGACGATTGGACGAACTGAAGGCCACTAAGGATATGATATTTTCGTTGTGAAATTGGGATACCGTTGATCAGAACGAAAATATCGCCGGTCATTCACTGCGAGAGGGCAACGGCAGACAGTCGAAAAAATCGAAGCCAACACCGATCATCAAAACAAATCAGGCCGATTTAATCCCGCGTGAGAATGAGTGAACCGTAATATACGGGGGTTTTCCAATTATTCCTTATCCCTGCCCATGCGCCCTGAAGTTTGCGCTTGTTCGGTTTTTCATCACCGTCATCCACTACAAAATCCACGCGAATGGCGGAACCCGGTTCGGGTTTCATCCGTACATGTTGCATGGGAATTTGCAGTTCAATTGCATACCCTTTTTCAGTGATTGAACCCGCGCCCTGCATGCCCGGCCACGCGTCCGGCGCAATGTCAAATTTCTTGCTTTCACTGGTTTTGGCGGCAATGCTAAATTGGCAATCATATTCATTGCGCCCGGTTTTGCTGGGGTTTTCCATGAAGTCAAGATTGAAGAAAAGTTCCGCGCAATCGCCGTTCCATGTAGCCCGCTGAGGCGCCAGAAAAATGTCGTCCGTAACATCCATCGCCAGATAGAGGTATTGCTCGTCCCAGGACGCCTGCATTGTGCCGGACATGTCACTCGGCCCATTCCAACTTTCAGGACCGTAAACAATTTGATCGGCACTGTTGATTTCGGCCTTGCTTATGCCTGTCCATTCGGACAAATTACCGTCAATTTTTATTCCCTTCCTGAACGGAGCAAACAGAAATGAGACTTCTGCCTCTCCGATTACCTCACCGATACCGGTTTCGGTTGTGCGCCATGTTAGATTTCCGCGTCTGATTATGCTGCGGGATTTTTTCGCGAACGGCGCGAAAACTTCCAAAGTTTTATTTGCCGGAATTGTAATTTTCCATTCGCGTTCTTCCAAAATCAAACCTTCGGGCAATTTTGAGAAGGTAAATAATATATTACGATTTACGACAGAGTTGTTATATACCATAGTAAGCAACCCCGTCCTGCCGTTTTTGCTTGTGGCGTACACTTGCACATTGAAAATTTGCTCATTAGATCCGGTCGCGCAACCGTTTTCCAGAGCATAGATTAATTCGCCGGCCGAAACATCCGTAAGATATATCGGTTCCGTTTTTGCCTGAAGACGAACGTTTTCACCTTCCATGAATGTATCCAACCTGTTGCCCATTACATCATAACAAACGGGTTTCTTGCCTGAAAAACGGAGAAAAACCTCCGCTTTATTAACCTCGTCGGCCGCACAGGGCCGTTCGTC
>JAFGTH010000101.1 GCA_016934225.1 Lentisphaerota bacterium
AGCGCTTCTCAACAACCATGCCTTCGGGGACTCCGCCGACCATTTCAATCGGCTCACGAACTCGAATCTAGCCTCGATAAATGTTAAATCCATCGGCGGCAACGGCCGTTTCACCACGGCGGCGCACGCTGTACCGCAAAACGTCATTGCGGGGAGTCCCAATAACGCTTTCAGAAACCGTCTTCTACTTGTTCGGATTTCATCCATACTGCTATGGTGGTTATGGTCGCCTCATATCCAAGTCCATCACTCGCGGTGCGTGATTCCAACCACGTTCCTGACCAATTTGCATCAGTTTGCGCCTGCACAAATCTCTAATCTCTTCGGTAAAACCTTGAATCGCATTCTTTTTATTGCCCTGCAACGCAGATGCCGTTGCGCAAACATGACGAAGTCCAAGCATGCCCTGACCGTCAACCTCATCCCAAACATCAGCTATCGCATCGAGAATCATATGCAAACTTCGGAAAAACACCATCTCCAAAGACGCGCTGTTCCAAACTGCTATTCGTTTAAGGTCCAGAACCCACATCGTTCTATTGTCCGTCACTTCCCATGCAGATGGAGACACTAATCCGGTTCCAAGCAAAACAAGCCGCCGCGCAGCACGTCTCTCGCCCAATGATGACAGCGCCTTCGAAACAAGCATCATAATGTTGTTTGATCCAGGCGTTGTAGCAACATTGCAAACATCAAGATAGTCTGCAACAGCCAAGGCCACATTTTCCAAATTGCCATCGCTGATGTTGAATTCATCTCCACAGATCGCCGCAATCTCGTCAGCTATCCGCGATACGGCTCTATCGTTCGCGCCACGGGGCTCAGCATTGGGATCCCATATCATTCTTTACCTATCATTCCTTTTATGGCGCTCAAGAACTGGTTCACGTCCTTGAAGCGGCGATATACTGAAGCGAATCGCACGAATGCAACATCATCCACCTTTTCCAATCGCTCCATTACTTTCCGACCAATTGCCTGACTCGGAACTTCTCTTTCAAATTCACTTTCAAGCTCATCCAGAATGCTGTCCACAAGCCCTTCTATCTGCTCCACGCTAATTGGTCGTTTTTCGCATGCTCGGGCAATTCCACTGACGAGTTTCGTTCTATCCAGATCTTCGTGCCGACCATCGCGTTTAACAACTTGAAGTTTCGTTTTGACAATCTCTTCGTACGTAGTAAACCTGTGTCCGCACCTAAGGCAGGTACGACGGCGCCTAATTACAGATCCATTGCGGGCAGCGCGACTGTCTATAACTTTATCTTCCGTATATGTGCATTTTGGACAACGCATTTTTCAGTTCCTCAAAACGCTTTCCACAACGCTCAACAAGGTTTCTTCATCACAGTTCGGGACGTATTTTTTCACACCGGATCTGGCCCACTCGGATTTACCGTCCGAACCATATACACCACTATCATCGTACAGCACAATCGGTATGTTCTTTGTACTCGGCATTTCGTTCAATATTTCCGCTACCGCATCTCCATTCATGCCGGTTAAGACAAGTTTCAGAACAATGACATCAGGCCTGTACATCAGCGCGCGTTCCAGAACATCAGGCCCCTTGCTCACAATTTCCACCTCATAACCGGCTCGATCAAACTTGTCTGCAATTCGGTGGCAGGCGCTACCGTCGTCTTCCCCAATCAGCACTTTCATGGACCGATCCTTGGCGACGGCGCCCTCCTTGTCGGCGGCTCGATGTAGAAACAGTATCCTGGCCACTTCTTTTAACAGCACATTGGGTTCACATGGTTTGGCGACGAATCCGTCAACCGCCATATCATTAAAAAACTCTTCCATATTAGCACGCGCGGTCAACACAAGCACGGGATAACTCGGATTGCCGCCATCGGCAGCTATCGCCTTCAAAAATCCCGTCCCACCCATTCCAGGCATGCTCATATCAAGAACAATCAGATCCGGATTGACCGATTTCAATTTCTTGAGACCTTGCTCCGCACTGTCGGCAGTTTCAATCTCATATCCTTCAAAGGATAAGAAGTCACCTAATGTTAAAAGCAGATTGGTATCGTCATCTACGAGTAATATTCTACTTTTACCACTGGCACCCATGATTTCTCCTCCGCCATACACATCAAGGCAACCTTGCAATCGAACCGGCAGCTTGTCAATAAACAACTCAACTGCCACCGGCTAAAGAGGTTACCCCAAGAAATGCGCCTTCCACGCTGTCAAGCAATTCGCTCTCATTCCACGGCTTAGCTAATGCTGGAATGGCAAAACTCCGCAAAATCTCGGCTTTGGCTCTACCAAGATGCGCAGCAGTTATCACAATCGTCGGTATCCTCATTATGTCCTTGTCGCTTTTCATTTTCAGAATGACTTCTGTACCCTCTATGTCCGGCAGAACCAGGTCAAGCAACACCAGATCCGGCTTATGAATCTTTATCATTTTCAACGTTTCCTGCCCATCAAATGCGGATAAAGTTCTGTAGCCATGGTTACGGAGCTGATTAGTCAGCAACTGGACTATCCCCTCTTCGTCGTCAGCTATCAACAATAACGGCGCTTCGCTGGTCGGCATATGCACACAAACACTAGTGCCTTTATCTTTTCCCAACGGCGGACTGGTTATGCTGATTGTTCCGCCGTGTAATTCAACAACTTCCTTGCAAATCGCCAGTCCGAGTCCAGACCCGCAAGACTGTTCGCCGACAGTGAAATATCGCTCGGTAACCTTGGCAATGGCTTCAGGCGGAATCCCGATACCGCTGTCTTCCACACACAAAGCAACAAAACCAGGCTCTTGCGGGTTTTCGTCGAACGATACGTTTATAGAACCGCCATCCGGTGTAAACTTCATGGAGTTGCCGACGATATTGATTGCCACTCGTTCCATCTTGTGCGGATCACAGTCCACAAACCAGTTCTTGGTTCCCATATTAACAGCAAGGGCAATGTGCTTGCGTTCTGCCTGCACCCGAAAGGATTCGACAGCTCTCTGAACCAATCTGACGAAAGGAATTCGAGTTCTTGCCAATTTCAATGATTTATTCTCTATTTTGCGCAGATCAAGTATGTCGTTAACCGTGCCTAACATCCGTTTACAGTCAGAATCCAGCATTAAAAGATACTGTCTGACTTTGTCCGGGAGTTCGCCTAAGACACCTCGCAACATGTTGGCCACAGCGTACGTCATTGACGTCAAAGGAGTTCGCAATTCATGCGACACGTTAGAGACAAACTGTGAACGCGCGCGATCATGCTCAGAAAGCTGGGCAACCGCTTCTTCTAAAGCATCCTGAGCACGTTTTCGCACGGTAACATCACGAACGAAGAAACACATGCATTCAGTTCCGTTCAAATCAATATTATTCACAGCAATTTCCGAGGCAAACATTGATCCGTCTTTCCTGACGCAATGTGCTTCAATCAATGTATAGCGATGGTTCTCCAGATTCGCGCCGATAGCATTCAATAATGAAGAGTCGGCGCCCGAGATGAGATTGAGTATGTTCATAGAGAGTAGTTCACCGCCGCCGCAAAGAAAAAAATCCACAGCGCGCAAGTTGTAATCTACTATTTTGCCAAAACTATCTGTAATCAGTACGCCATCGTAAATACTTTGCAGCAAATTCCGGTATTTCGACTCATGACCCATCCGGTTAGATTCGGAGTCGGCGACAGATTGCCCGCTTTGGCTGGCGCGCAGGTATTCGATCCTTTTCCGCTCCAACGATTCCGTGAGAAAGTCAGGATGAATGTCAATGCGCATCGTATCCGATGCTTCCGACTTTTTTGGCACAACTTTCTCCTTTTATTCCCAACGTTAAGATTCAGGCTCGTACAAATACCGTTGAATATTCGCGTCCGGAGACATGGTTGTCGGCAACCCAGATATTTTTGTCAAGCGGTCTATCAACTTTCCAAGCTTGGCGCCACTCTCCAACGCCAGAGACAACATATTTGTCTGCTGCTCGTTGACCTGCCCTATGGTTCCGCTCTTCAACATATCTATCGAGCAGTTCATCACTGCCAAAGGCTGACATAATTCCTGTGCTATCTCCGCCAGAATTGTCAACATGCGGCGCTTGGTCATTTTTCCGTCGGCGGCAGCATCAGTCTCCACGCCAGCCTCATCTTCATCGCGCATACTTTCGACCAAATCCAGTATCTTACGCTCCGTCCTAACCACCATCTTTCGGACTTCCGCATGCACACCTTCCAAAACGTCCGAAAGCTGCCCCTCGCCGACATTCTTTTCCATTTCCGCCAACAACATGGCTAAATGCCCAACCGCAGCAATACCGCCTCCGCTTCCCGCTATTCCACTCTTATTCAATAAATCACTCCAAGCATCCGGCGAAAGCCCGCCCGATATAAGTCGTTCCTGTAAATCAATGTTCGCCAGACCATCCACGCCTTTAGCCTGCATAAATTTGAGAAGCCGTTTTTCATTCTCATCGGCGGCGCTTGCTTTTTTCACATACTCTGTTGCAAGTTCATCTATTTGCAGTTCCTCAGTCATCGTTTCGATGGCTTCCGAAACTTTTTTCACCTGCTCCTCATTCACACCGTCCTTAACATTTCGTATACGTGCGAGAATTTCCTTTTCAAGTTTAGTGAGCGTTTTAATCAGGCTCTTTCGCCCTTTTTTCGTCTTTATTACTGATGTCTCGGAAAGACCGTCAAACGCTCTTTTCAAACTTTTGACAACGCGATCCGCGAAGTCTTCTCCTTCCGCGCCGGAACCATCGCGTTTTTCCTCCGAATCTGCCGCTTGAACAATCAGATCGCCGAATTTCTCCGCATCGGACGCCGCATTTTCTACAGCCTTGACCACTCCCTCGTGTTTCTCCTCTGATCCACCCCCGCTAAGAAAAGCCACCACATCTTCGAGAGCAGCCTGCGCCTGATCCGCTCCATCCATCGCGTCCTTGTCAACTACCATCTCATCTTCAGTAACCTTTTGATACGACACCTTCTTCGCGCGAACATTTTGAATGCCCAGGCTGGCGATTGTGCCGGCGAACCCGCCAAGCTGCCTGATCTCGTCGGGCTTAGCATTGAGAACTTCCATCAGATTCTTAAACGCGTCTTCGGACATACCCTGTTCAATAGAAAAGGTTAATATATCCAATTCTCTAAGATGGGTGTAAAACATGCGCACGAGCGGATTTTTCTGCTCAACAATCTGTTCGTTCACAATAATCCGGCTATCATCCGTCAATTGAAAAGTAATGTCCGGGCATTCGGCTAAACACTTCGTCATGATCATGTACCCATCTGCCATGGCTTTGACCGTCACACCATGACTTGGGCCGTAAAGAAAGGTGTTGCTGAAAATCAGTCCCCACGATCTAACCAGATCATCCGCATAAGACACAGTAATGGGCGCACGCGCCGCATCATTCGCCATATCCTGTTCCTCTTTCACTATTTTTGCGCCACCATAATTATACTCAGACGAATAACACTATCTGTTGCATTGTAAGCTATTTCCCCCGGAAAAGACAATAACCGAATAAATCAAATTCCACCCACGAATTATCAGCCTCCAGGCTATGAGTAAAATGTTTTTCCTCATAGACATTGATTTATACCTGTGATATGAGTAATAAAAAATGAGTCCATGGACATCACAACTGATCAGATTCGCCAGGTTCTGCGCAGGCGACCCGGCAACAAATCTGCAAATGGCGATCACCCTGATCATCGCAATGATCGCAATGGTTGTTTCTCTCGAATCGTACGCCCGATCGTTCAAATTCCCGGTTCGGGATTCCAATCGTTGTATAGGCGTCTTCCTTGTCGGAGCATTGGCATGCTCCTTCGCCGCAATAACCGGCGCAATCTATATAGCGCCAAAGTTTGCATCCCACGAGCTAAGAACAGCAGTGCCGTTAGTATTCTCGGCTATCGCGATTGCCGCGGTTGTCACGCCTTTTGCCGTGTTTGTGTTCAAGGGCTCTTACATGAAGACGCTATCCGGCATCTTTCTCAGCATAGCGGCAGCCGTAGTTGCCGTTCTAATGACAAAAGCCGTCTTTACTGCGGTTAGAAAGGGAGAAGGCGACTTAGACAAAACTCGAACTCGGAAAGAACGAATGCGGGAAGTTCTATAAACGGCTGCGCACCACTTCCGCCGAAGATTCCGCCGGTGCGTCAACAAATATCGGATTTGTGACCACTTTCAACGCGCCGTTCCCATTGATGACAGCGCGATAATAGTCACGACATTTGGACATCCCGGAGTCTCTAAAGACGTAGTGCATTGGAGTAAACCCTTTTTTCTCGTCCAGAACAACACCGCCACGAATCAGAGTTATGCGAATATTCTCCTCCGCAGCCGCAGAAATATCCAATCTGATCTCAACACCGTTTCCACCGCATTCCACCGACCAACGATCCAGGCTGATACGACGCCCCTGATGATTGCTCCTGGCATAAAAAGCGCCATCACGTATTGCGTCCATTATAGAGTTCTCAGTCCTATCCTTCGCCCAAACCACTGTCTCAACATTGTCCATTCTTTTGCCGGACTGGCCTTCATAATGGTAAAGCATTTCTCCAAAACACCAAACCG
This sequence comes from Lentisphaerota bacterium, assembly GCA_016934225.1. Taxonomy (GTDB): domain Bacteria; phylum Verrucomicrobiota; class Kiritimatiellia; order UBA8416; family JAFGTH01; genus JAFGTH01. Next base: position 6,557 of record JAFGTH010000101.1, read on the forward strand.
GATCTTTCCGCATTCCTTCAACATATTCTTCCAGGACAACGTCCCAAAGCGAACCGGGATCTGTCAATGTAGTTCTATCCTCGTAAACGCCTCCGAAACCGGTATATCCGGTCGTCAACCGAAGCAAATGCGGATAAGGTTCCGTCCTTGCGCGAAAACCTACGCTAACTTCTTTCAGCGGCAAACCATGCACATTATGCAACGGGACACATTTGAATTGGTGATCGTCTGACGCCTCCGGATGCGCCCAGTAATGAACCACGTTGTGATTGCGCAGAAAGCCAATCACGGTCTGCTCCGCTTTTGGTGTTGGCTTGTTGCCGTAAATTGCAAAAGATGAACGTAAATACCCGACAATTTCCGTTGCGATGAACAGAATAAATACAGGCGCCGCCAATCCGACAAGAATGGATTTTCGTATTTCACGGCGACTGAATCCGGAACGCTTCGCCAAGCGAACGGGCGCGCTCAGAAGCAACAAAATCACAAGCGCTCCCATGACCAACAACGCACGGGTCCAAATAATCCACGTCATATTTCCTGCCCTAATGACACCGCGCACTTCCGGAATACGCTCCAGCACCGCCGGATCGGTTATTCCAAGCGCAATTATATTGCGTTGATGATCATGGCATGTTAAATCGCCATGCAAAAAAGACCCCGTCCAGTAATATCGAGGACATATTTCCACACCCGCCACATAGAGCACATTCGATTGCCTCTCGTTTTCTTTCTTGATCACATCTAAATATCTGGCGGCGCTGTCACTCAAAACGGCTTTCTCCGAATGGTCCACCCAAAAAACATGCCGAAACGGCAAAAAGCCATATTGAATCTTGTGTGTCAGATTATCCGTCAAAAAGATCACATCTATGCCATATTCTTGAGCAATCTCCGTCATTTTCGGCAACGAATAGCGACCGCTTGACATCTCGCTGTGCACGTGGACAATGCATGAATACGGTTCGATATGACCGGTGGGTTCTTCGGCCGACAAACGAATCACTGTCCCGAAGACGCACAGACAGAATATCATCGCGCAATATTTTGGAGCTGCTTTCATGATTTCAAGAGTTCCTCACATTCTACATATAATCACTCGCCTCGATGCCGGAGGATCCGCCACCGATACAATAGTGCTTGTTGACAAAATGCGCAAATATGGATTTGACACCTCATTGGCCGTGGGACAAACACATGATCCGAACGGAACAATAACGCGGGAATTGCAGAATCGCGACATTAAATACTGTTTCATTCAAGACCTTGTCCGCAATCCATCGCCCCTGAAAGATTTGCGCGCAATGCATCAAATCAAGAGGCTGCTCGCATCAACACATTTTGATCTGGTTCACACACATTCATCGAAGGCAGGCATTCTAGGCAGAGTGGCGGCTCAATCAAGTGGTATTCCTTCTGTGCATACGCCGCACGGACACATTTTCTACGGTTATTTCAACAGACTGTTGACCGGCGTATATATCCAGTTCGAGAGAATGGCGGCACGTCGAACAAAAAAAATCGTGTCTCTTACCGATCTCGAGACAGAAGAAAGCCTTGCGCACGGAATCGGCAAAATTGATCAGTATGTTACTATTCACAGCGGAGTGCCGCTGGATGCATTACGCCGGTTGGACAGGTCTGCTCGCGCTAAATTCAGGTCGGAATACGGCATTCCGGAAAACGCCATACTGATAGTCTCCGTCGCCAGATTGACACACATAAAAGGTCTCGATGTGTTGATTAAAGCGCTGGCAGACATGAACACCTGTCAAGAACAATGGCAACTGGCGCTTGTTGGAGATGGTGAAGAAAAACAGCAACTCGCGCGATTGGCGCATAACTTGCGGCTCGAAACACAAATCCGTTTCACCGGCCATTTGTCCGACATAACGCCTGCTCTCGCGGCGTGCGATATCTTTGTTCTGCCGAGCAGAAATGAGGGCATGGGCCGCGCGCTCGTTGAAGCCATGGCCGCCGGCCTTCCATGCGTCGCGACAAACGTGGGCGGCATACCAACGATCATCAAAAACAACATAAACGGCTTGATAGTGCCGCCGGACAATCCGAACGCTCTGTCAAAAGCGCTGATCAGGTTAATAACACTACCGTCTTTGCGAAAACAAATCGGCAATAAAGCGACTGAGTCTGTTTATCCGGAATACGATGAAGAAACCATGCTAAATCAACACGCCGAACTTTACGGATCGGTTATTGCTGCGGCTACTGACTCAAGATTCGCTGCCGTCACATCTGAATCATGACAAACGACGTTACAACAAATCCCAAACGGTGCGCCATACATCAACCCCAATTTCTGCCGTGGCTCGGCTATTTTGATAAAATTTCGACAGCAGACATTTTCGTTTTTCTTGACGATGTCCAATTCAAGAAGAATGAATTTCAAAACCGCAACAAGATTCTCGTTAGAGGCGAAGCAAAATGGCTCACTGTTCCGGCAAAATTCAATTTCGGCGACACCATCCGGCAAACAGAGCCGGCAAACGATCGCGCATGGGCAAAAAAAATGATTAGAACACTGGAATTGAATTATGCGCGCACGCAATATTTCGCGACCTTCAAAAACGGTTTGTTCGATATTCTTGAACACGAGTGGCGCTCTCTGGCAGAATTGAACATGGCCACTGTACTCTGGCTGATGGACTGTTTCCATATACGAACCGAAACAAGACTCTCGTCCGCAATGCAGGGCCTATCACACAATCCCACTCGCAGGCTCATTGACATATGCAATTACAGCGGCTCAACAACATACTTGTCCGGAGCAGGCGGCCGCAATTATCTGGATCTGAACGCGTTCGCCGAAGCCGGCATTACTGTGGAATTTCAGGATTTCTTGCACCCAACCTATACCCAATGGTATACTTCTCAACATGGGTTCGTATCCAACTTGTCCGCTATAGATATGCTGTTCAATTGCGGCGACAAATGGCCGATAAATAGAAAGGACGCCGACAGATGAAAATTCTTGCGATAGGTGCGCATCCGGACGACATAGAATACGGATGCGGCGGTCTTCTGATTAGAGGCGCGGATGCCGGACACGAAATTTTCCTTCATGTATTGACAGACGGTTCCGCCACTACTGATGCCGACCGAAAAACGGAACAAAGCACTGCTGCGGAAATGCTCGGCGCCAAAGAACTGTTTTGGGGCGGATTCAAGGATACCGGACTGGTTCAGAACAGAGAACTCATCGTCGCGCTGGAAAATATAATCAAAAAAGTCAATCCGGATGTTGTTCTGGTAAATGCGCCCGGCGACGCACATCAGGATCACGAAGCGCTGGCCAACTGCGCAGTCACGGCGTGCCGTTATCAGAAACGCGTGTTGTTTTATCATGATTATACAACATTGAATTTTCAACCTGACACCTTTATTGACATAGGCGATGTCCTGGATCGAAAACGCGCCCTGCTGGCATGCCACGCTTCACAGGTCAACAAACAGAATCCAACAGGACTTGATTTGTTGGAAAGCGTCGGCGCTCTGGCCGCATATTATGGCTTCATGGCAAAAGTTCGCTATGCGGAAGCTTTTCGACCGCTCCGAAACCTGATAGAACCGATATGAACTTCTCATCGAATATCTATCGGCCATCGCAAACACGACATGTGACTGAATGATACCACATTCGCGCCCACAACTAACCGAACAGGACATAGCGGCTGTTAATGACGCGCTCCGATGCGGACATCTCGCTCAAGGCGAAGAAGTGGCAAAGCTTGAGGAATTCGCCTCAAAAATGTTCAACGGCGCCTACGCGATCGCAGTTTCGTCCGGAACCGCTGCAATTTATCTTTCGCTAACGGCTCTCGGTGTTGACTCTTCTCATACCGTAGTGATTCCATCTTATACCTGCAATAGTCTGTTTTCCGCAGTGCGATTTACCGGAGCAAAGGCCGTATGCGCCGATATATCAGAACAATCAGTCAATGTTTCCGAAACAACAATTGGATCTGTATTGCCAAAAGGAAACTGCGCCGCCATAATTCCTCACACGTGCGGCTATGAGGCAAATATCGCACAAATTCGCGCTTTGGATATTCCAATCATCGAAGACTGTGCCCAGGCATTTGGCGGGTACGGCGACAACGGGCGTCCTCTTGGAACAAACGGTGATATAGGCATATTCTCCTTTTATGCAACCAAACTCGTACCCGCCGGCGAAGGCGGAATGTGTGTCACTATGAATAGCGCCTTGGCTGATACAATCCGGCGATTACGTAATTGCGATCAACGCGCTCCGAACCCGCGAGCGTTTAACTTCAAGATGTCGGATATTTCCGCGGCCCTCGCACTATCCGGGCTAAACCGCCTTTCACAAACTCTTAAACGCCGATCGGAAATTGCGGCTGGGTATGATGCCGTAGTTTCTACCCAATCATTCCGACACACATCGGCGTCGCCTCAACAAGTTTGCTTTAGATATCTGGTTAACACCGGCGAACACGCGGATGAATTTATCGCTTCTGCAGAATCAAACGGAATTCAATGCAGAAAGCCGGTATGGCGTCCGCTGCATCATGCAATAGGCGGCAATTGTCCCAATACCGATACTACATACCGAGATCTGGTTTCCGTACCGGTATATCCAGATCTTAAGGAACACGAACTGGCGGCAATTCACCGGTTTTTATCCGACAAAAACGCTAAAATAAACATTACGTGAATAATCTTTATAAACATTGTCATTATGATAAATTTGATCACGACAATATATGATCTCCCCCCAAAAACAGAGTTACACGCACGATATTGAGATCGGCGGCAGACGGATCGGACGAATTGCGCTGTTACTGAGCTTCTGCTTGCTTGTCGCTATACACCTTGAAAGTTTCCCTGCATTGATAGAGACACTGTTTGTCATATTTGCGTGTTCAGTTACTACAGTCTATTTCCTGACGCCAACCGTGATGGCGCTGGCCCACCGACTCGGTGCAGTAGACATACCTGGCGGTCGTCACATTCACAGCGTTCCCACCCCACGCCTGGGCGGCATTGTTGTTTACGCCGGAGTGGTAATTGCTCTTCTTTTAACAAGCATAAAATACATGCCGAATCTGAAGGCGTTGATTATGAGTTCAACTCTTGTGCTTATCATCGGTGTTCTGGATGATCTGCGCTCAATTCGCGCTTCCGTTAAACTCCTTGCGCAAATTGCCGCTTGTATCATTCTGATCGCGGACGGTATTTACGTGTCTTTTCTGCCGCCGACATGGTGGGGTGTTGTCGGCGAATGGCTCATCACTATAGCGTGGATTGTGGGCATAACAAATGCAATAAATTTTCTGGACGGCATGGACGGACTGGTCGCCGGGTTGACTCTCGGCACAAGCGCAATTTACTTTATCCTGGCCATGTTGCTCGGTTCAAACATGCTTGCCTACTGCTCAATCGCTCTTTTCGGCGCCGCTCTTTCATTCTTAAGCTACAACATTAAGCCGTCCGCAATTTTTCTCGGCGACGGCGGAAGCAATTTCATAGGGTTCTTTCTTGCCGCTTTCAGTATGCATGGCACATGGTCCAAAAGCGACCCCATCGTATCGCTATTTATTCCGATACTCATTCTCTCAGTACCAATATACGACATGATATTTACGACCGTGTCCCGGATCGCAACACACAAAGTCACATCCATAAAATCCTGGCTGGAATTCACCGGCCGCGATCATATACATCATCGTATGGAGGCGCTCGGCTTGTCGAGAGGAT
>JAFGTH010000102.1 GCA_016934225.1 Lentisphaerota bacterium
ATAGCGCCTTTGTGTGGAGCTGCGGGCATTAGTTACGGTAAAGATGTTCGTAAAGGGCCATGGGTTACGGTCAATGTGGTTTTTGCGGACGGGCAGGATGATGTGCCTGCAGAAAGTATTCCATCCGTCGGTTGGTTCGTGTTGAATTTGAAAGGGGGATGGATTATTAGGTCCGATAGTTACGAGCACGAATTACATGTTGGTGTCGAAAATTTGTTTGATCGAACTTACCGGGATTACATGTCAACGTACAGAGGCAACGTGTACAATGAGTTGGGTCGCTCATTGGTTCTGGGTTACAGTGTTGCGATCTAAGGGGTGGTCCGGAAACACTAAACTACTAATGTGGCAGAACGCGGCAGTGCCGATAAGATTTACAACTGCGTAGTAGTGCAGCGCCAGGTTGACAACCAGAGAGCTTGCCAGAATGCTCCAGATTGCGCCGAGTATTCCCCCAAGCAATATACCACGACTTGAAGCTCGGCGCCCGTAGATGCCGAATAGAATGATCGCCAGAAGTGGGCTGCCGAATCCATTGATAATTTTATTCATGATCTCAAATATACTTCCCAGTCGGCCGATGAAACACGCCGCGATTGATGACATAATGCCGATAATTAATGTGAAAACACGGTTGCTGAAAACGGAGGAATAACCCGGATTTGCAGAAAAGTCGGATGTTAAAGCCGTGCAGGCAGAATGAATGCCTGAATCAACGCTGGACATGGTGGACGCGAAGAGCGCGGCTATCAATAAACCCGTTACTCCGGCAGGCAGAGAAAGAATAAATCCGGCAATGCGCGACATAGGCGGTGCCGTCGCGCCGCTTGGGTTGTGCGCATGAATGGCCAGTCCAAGAATTACCAGACCTACGAGTGCTGCCAGCGAAAACACAATGCTCAAAACAAATCCTCGTGTCGCGTCCTTGAGCGAACGCGCCGTTAAGTACCTCTGCACAATCATTTGGTCCGCGCTGTATCGACTGAAAAATGCCGTGGAGCCGCCAATAAGACAGCTCCAAAATGTCATCCGGATACGTGGATCAAGAGAGAAGGACATTGGATCGAACGGATAAAACGGCATTATCAGGTCATCCTTAACGGCCAAGGAGAAGACACCGAAAAAACCATCACCTCGTATTGAAACAACAATAATGCCCGAGAAAAGCGCCGCCATTATGATTGCGCCTTGCGCCACATCCGTCCAAATGACCGCACGCATTCCTCCCAACATTGTGTAGGCTATGGTAAGTGATCCGATCATCAGAATGATAACTCGAAAATCAATATTCAACATGGAGCTGAGCAATTTTGCCGTTGCGTAGAGAATAACGGACACCCAGGTCATTCGCCAGACAACGAAGAGGGCTGCGGCAAGACGGCGTACGCGTTGGTCAAACCGCTTCTCGAGAAACTCATAGGCGGTTACTGCCTCTGTATGGCGGTAGAAAGGAATCAGCACATGAGTCACGGGCCGGATAACCAACAAAAACGCCGGCAGGACCATCAAAACATACAAACCATTGGTCATGACTTCGCCGGAAAATGCCACGAAGTTGACTGCGCTGAAAACTGTAGCGGCAACCGAGATTCCGAGGGGGAACCACCCGATAGATTTATCGGCAAGCAGAAACTCTGTGCGGGATGCGCGTTTTCTTGCGGCGGCAAGTCCTATTCCTATGGTTACGATAAAATAAATTGAAATAGTTATAAGATCCCAGAATTGCACTGTATAAACCTTCCATTATATACCGGCGTATCCATAACTTAAGCAATTATGCCTGCCCTGTACATACCGATTCCGCGCGGGTGTTGTATGGCCCGCATTATGTCAAATAATGGTATTAGACTTGACCGTTACTAAACTGAAAATCAAGATATGTCATGCGCAAGAAAGATACTTTGGACGTGTTAAGCAGCGTGGCGGCTGTTGCTGCTGACGCCTTTGCCGTATTCAGCGGCTTTATGTTGGCGACTTGGCTACGCTTTGATAGCAAATGGATACCGCTTAAATATGGTTATCCTCCTCAGCTTTATCTTCTATACGCAAAAGCCGCGATTGTTGGAACGGTGATATTCCTTTTTGTCTTCCGATATCTGCAGCTCTATGTTCGTCCTCAGCTTGGCCGTTTTGAAAGCAAGATTCCTCGCATCGTGCGGGCTGTTGGTTTGAGTCTTGTTATCTGTGTTGTTTTGGCGTTTGCGGCAAAGAATACCATTACGACGATATCGTCCGGTGTATTATTAATATCGTTTATAACAGTTAGTTTTTGTGCCGTGCTGGAAAGATATATTTTGTTCCGAATTGAGCTACACTATGCCAGACACAGCCCGACGGTTAATTATGTTCTTATTCTCGGAACGGACGAAGTGGCCTTGCGGCTGACACGCAGTCTTGCCAAAGAACCAAAATTGCGATCAGCCGTCGTCGGGTTTCTGCGCACCAATGAATCTGATCCACATCCGGAAATTCCGGCGGATCTTATAAAAGGCACAATAGCTGATTTTGACAGGTTTATTCATGATAAAGATAAACGGATTGATCAAATTATTTTGACCAATTCGAGCCTTGATCATAAGCAAATTGTTGATCTTATTGTGAAGTGCGAAAAGAATATGATTAGATTTAATATGGTTCCGGATGTGTTTCGAATATTGACAGGCACAATGGATGTTCAATCAATAGATGATATCCCGCTGCTCGGTATTCGTCGTCGGCCTTTGGATTTCTTCTGGAATCGTGTTTTGAAGCGTACGGAAGATATTTTGGGTTCGATTATAGGATTGTCCATTAGCGCTCCAGTAATTGCCATAGCCGCTGTTTTGATTAAACGTTCGTCGCCCGGACCGGTGTTTTATTGTCAATCTCGGTGCGGAGAAGAAGGAACGGTTTTTACTTTATATAAGCTTCGCACTATGCCTGTGGATGCGGAAAATGCTACCGGCCCTGTCTTTACCAGTGAAAATGATTCGCGGCGGACTAAAATAGGGGCATTTTTGCGAAGCCATAATTTAGATGAATTGCCACAGTTCTGGAACGTTCTGAAAGGAGATATGAGCCTCGTTGGGCCTCGTCCTGAGCGTCCGCATTTCGTCGAACAATTTAAAGAAAATTTCGGCAGTTATATGTCAAGGCATGTGTCTAAACCGGGGTTAACCGGATGGGCACAAATCAATGGATTGAGGGGAAATACAAGTATTGAAGAACGAATTAAATACGATCTTTATTATCTTGAGAATTGGTCGCTCGCTTTTGATTTCAAAATTATTGCAAGAACCATGTTAGCTAAAGAAAATGCTTACTAGAGCATATTTTGAGCAAGATGGTTGCCGGACTAGGATTTGAACCTAGACAAACAGATCCAGAGTCTGTTGTGCTACCATTACACCATCCGGCAAATACGGGAAAACAGCCGTAAAGAATGTAAGGGATGGTTCGAAGTTACAAGTTCAAAGTGAAAAGTAATTGGGGTTCAAAAGTTTGCGGTCAATATTTTGACACTTCCCATCCTTACTTACAACTCACACAAATTGGAAGATTATAACCGGATCAATTGATTCGCATGGGCATCAAGACATATACAAAAGGCATGTCACATTTAATTACGCCCGGACTTAAATCATCAGTTAGTTCAATAAATATCTCATCGTTATTCAGGTTTTTCAGCGGATCCATCATATACTCAGGATTAAACGCAACTGATATTTCTTTGCCGGTATATTTTATCGGTATTGTTTCCCGTGCTTCTCCAACCTCCGGAGTATTTGAAGAAACGCTCAATTTGTTTTTCCCGAATGTGAGTTTTACAGCATTTGATTTATTGGTTGTGACAAGCGAAACGCGTTTTAACGCCGTAAGTAAGCTTTCTCGCTCGACTACCACTCTTTCTTCGCATTGCGCCGGTATTACCTGTTTATAGTTCGGGTACGTTCCGTCAATGAGTTTTGAGGCAATCAATATTTTATCGAATTCAAATAGAATTTGTTTTTCCTTGGAAATAATTTTGAGGTCCCCTTGATCAGCTAGTGTATGAAGCAACTCATTTACTGTTTTTGACGGAAGGATCATTTCAACAGCGGCTTCCTCAGGAAATTCCACTTCATATTCCACAAGAGCCAAACGTCGTCCGTCTGTTGCTACAACGGTTAATTTCCCGGATTTAAACCCCAAAAATACTCCGTTTAATACATATCTTGTTTCATCGGAGGACGCAGCGTAAGATGCTTTTTTAAGCATTTCCTTAAATACGCCTTGATCTATGCGATAAACATATTTCCCTTCCGGTTTTGATACAGGGGGAAATTCCTCCTCGGATAACCCTATAATTTTAAAGAATGACGAACCACACTTAACAATAGCTACATCTTTGTCATCTATTTCTATTTCTATTTCAGCTTCCGGAAGTTCTCTAATAATACTAGACAACCGCCGTACAGGCATTGTACTGGCCCCAGCTTTAGTAATATTTGCCTCGACAGAACATCGGACGCTTACATCCAAATCAGTAGTTGAAAGCGTAAGCGTGTTTTTCTCTCCTACAAGGAGAACATTCGCAAGAATGGGAAGAGTACTACGAATACCAACGACATTTTGAACTGTCTGTAGTCCTTCAAGAAGAGATGATTTAGCTATTGTAAATTTCATCAGGCCTCCTGTCATCTACTCTATGTTTGTTTACATGTTATATTTATAATCTGATTAGAATATATATAAGTATCAGTATTATGGACTGTAAATCGAGTTAAAAATATGATTTATGCGCTACACGATGGATAATCCACTTATATTTAGCTGTGAACGACTTTATCATAAATTGATTACACAAACAGAGATATCAACAATTTAGAAGACATGAACAAATAATTACCGGATATAAACAGAAATATTAAACAAGAAATATAAAATTCAGAAGACGAAAACAAACAAAATAGCGGCAAAAACAGAAATCTCCAGACTTTAGAACAAGCCTTAAGAGACAACACGACCAAGCTTCTGAGTAATTTGAGATATACTGTTACGAAGCTCGGGATCCATATTACGCTTACTGTCAATAGTTTTATAAGCGTGCAACACCGTAGCGTGAGTTTTACCAAAGGAATTAGCGATATCAGGAAGAGAAGATTTTGTCATTCTACGGCAGAGATACATTGCAACTTGTCTGGGAAATGCCACGGATCGCGGGCGCCGCTTACTTGTCATATCAGTAAGGCGAATGTCATAATACTCCGCAACCGCGCGTTGAATAGAATCAAAACTAATTTCTTCTTTCTTTTCTTTTTCCAACGTGTCACGAAGCAAATATTGCAAGGATTCAAGAGTAAGTTCTTTTCCTGTTAGAGACGCGTAAGATACGGCGCGAACTAATGCGCCTTCCAAACGGCGAATATTCGATTGAATATTCTCCGCGATAAAAAATATCAACGGCTCAGACAATGTAACTTCTGCCTGCGCTTGTTTATTACGCAAAATAGCAACTCTTGTTTCCAAGTCCGGAGATTCAAGCTCCGTAACAAGTCCCCATTCAAAACGGGAAACAAGACGTTGCTCTAAACCGGTTATTTCGCTAGCAGGCCGATCGCTAGTCATAACAATTTGTTTGTGCGAGTCAAACAGCGCATTAAAGGTGTGAAAAAATTCCTCTTGAATTCGTTCTTTACCGGCAAGAAAATGAATATCATCAATCAATAAGATATCCGTATTGCGATATTTTTTTCTGAATTGAACCAAACTTCGGTCGCGAAGCGCGTCTATATACTCATTGAGCAAAGTTTCCGAGGAGAGGTAACATACACTTGCGCGCGACGTTGAAAGAACGTGATGCCCTATTGCCTGCATCAAATGAGTTTTGCCTAGACCAACATCTCCATATATAAAAAGCGGGTTATAAGCCCGTGCAGGCGCTTGAGCGACAGCAAGAGATGCGGCATGAGCGAAGGTATTGGAAGGACCAACTACAAATGTGTCGAACAGGAACTTCGGATTAAGCGTAGTCTCTTCACGCGAGCGTTTCCCGAATCGTTCCCGCAGTGATTTTTTCTTTGGCGCAGCCTGCGGCTCAAGAGGCTGCACACTGCGCGGCTCGATAACGAAAGTAATGTTGAGGTCCGATTCATGAGCCGTCTGAATGGCATTCTTGATCAATGGAAGATAATTATCCTCTAACCATGTTTGATAGAAATCATTGTCAACAGCAAGTGTCAACGTATCGGATAAAAGGCTGCGAGGTTCGATAACGGCGATCCATCGTGTGTACACATCAGGATGAAGAATTTCTTTGAGATGTTTACACGCCTTGGTCCAAACATCAACAGCAGTTTGATCGCTCACTTTCTACCCCACAAAAAAGCGGCATCGACATAACAGCCGACACCGAATATGAAAAGCAAAACACTTTTCTATTCACACAGGTGTTAGTACAGAATATCTACGGCCTTATGACAAGAAAAAAACCAATAAACATATCTACAGTTTATCAACATTCTATCAACCGATTGGCACGGCGGGTATTTCATGCTTTTTACAACGTCCATGTTACGAAGCTCTTATAACAACAATAATTATTTTCCACAGCAAAAGACTTCCCTGCATGATCTTCTGGAATAATCTTGATTGGGTTTATAACGAATTATTTGTGTATTTCTCAAAAACGACATCCTTGTGAAGGGGAAGCTATTATGCAATAGTTTTTATCCGGTTAAAATCAACAAAGGCCGGAACATACGACGGATCAAAGAGATTGAGACATGAAAAATAAATTTGCGGGAGCAATTTTACTTATAGGCACAGCTGATACTTGTCCAAATTTGTGGTATGCCACAGGCTTCAAAGCCGTTGACCCCGTGGTTTTTCTTCATACTGCAGGCGGCCAATATCTGCTTGTGCCGCAATTTGAGCAAGAAAGAGCGCGACGCGAAAGTCGTCATAAAGAAGGAATAACGATATTAACACCGGAATCAATGAAAATGCGGAAAAGTGCGCGTAAACGCTTAGCCGGTTGGGCATTAGAACTTCTAAGAAAAGAAGGAATAAAAAAAGTGACAGTCCCGGTAACGTTTCCTTTTGGAATTGGAACAATTCTAATGAAACACGAAATCCGTGTATATGCGGCCAAAAAGGATTTATTTCCCGAGCGCGCACAGAAAACCGCGCAAGAGATTCAAATGATTCGTGAATCGCAACATGCTGCAGTTATTGCGATGCGCGCAGCAATGGCCATGATCCAACGATCGCAAATAGACAAATCGAATACGTTAAAATACATGGGCAAGAGACTTACGGCAGAGATGGTCAAAACGGTTATTGCCAGGATGTTGCTTGATCACAACTGCATCGCGAAAGACACGATAGTTGCCTGTGGGCAACAGGCAACAGATCCGCATGAGACTGGATATGGCCCACTGAAGGCGTATGAAGCCATAGTTGTAGACATCTTTCCGCAACATGCCGCACACGGTTACTGGGGCGATATATCAAGAACATTTGTGCGAGGAAAAGCGCCAACTCAATTACAACAAATGTATCGCGCTGTCCGCACAGCGCAAAAGGCCGCATTAAATCGAGTACGAGCCGGGACGTTTTGTTCCACGGTACATAATGCTGCTGCGCGAACAATGGAACAACACGGATTCAAAACCGGAATAGTTAACGGTCGCCCTGTCGGATTTATACACAGCACCGGGCATGGTGTCGGACTGGCAATACATGAAAATCCGTCCATTAGTCGAGCCCAGAAAATGCGTTTACAAATCAATAATACGATAACAATTGAACCGGGTTTATATTATCCGGACATTGGTGGAATACGCATAGAGGATACAATAGTTGTGACCAAAGACGGATGGCGTTATTTAGCCCCGTGTGAGAAGGTATTCGAACTCCTTTAGCCCGCATATTTCCGTGCGTCATACGGCGCGGGACAAGACGTTGTGGAACAATGGCTTTGTGTAGAAGGAATAGTTTGGCAAATACAGTTTGTAATATGGCCCCGGCTCAATGCCTTGGCTTTGATTGGTCTGATCTCGTGAAATAAGCGGGTTAAAAAGACAATGCTTCCCTGCAATAAAATTGAACGCAGTAGCGTTATATGATTGAAGAGACAACAATCAGTAAAAGGAGCAAACAATGAATAAAACCCTGAAAACAGTGAGTGTAATGTTAATAACCGTGGGTATAGCCACGCTTTCAGGCGCCAAAGAAAACAGAGAGCGCAGAGGACCTGAAGCAGGCGCAAAACCGGGTGGTGTAATGCGTGGCGACGTTGGCGCACAGATAATGGCAAGAGTTATAATGAATCCAAATGTTGCGGCGGAACTTGGCCTTTCCGAAGAGCAAAAGGAAGTGATAAGGGAAAATATACAAGAAATTCGCGAACAGCAAATCAAGTTGAATGCCGACTTAGAACTTGCAGGGCTTGAACAGGCAAAACTTCTGATGGACAATCCGGTGGACGAAGCGGCAATTATGAACGCGGTAGAAAAAACCGGCGCTATTCGTACAGAACTTGCCAAACTGAGAATCAAACCCATTCTTCAAATGAAAACCATATTAACTGCCGAACAACTGACAAAAGTGCGGGAAATAATGGAGCAAAAGAAGCACGAACGCGAACGCGGCAACGACATGTCAGATCAGCGACAAAAAAGACGAGAAATGTTTGAGGAAAGAAAAAAGGCGCGGCAAAATCATGCGGGTGAAGAGAACGATTTGCTCTAAAGAGTAATTAGGTAACAGTATCGGTGAATTTTATCATACCGTGAAGCGATCGCCTGCATCGCACAGTAGAATAGCGCAATTTAATTTACACGAGTGATATCGGCGCCGAGACACCGCAGTTCCTTTTCGATGTTCTCATAACCGCGGTCTATAACCTGCGCGTTATCAATGACACTTTCACCCTTTGCGCACAATGCGGCGAGTACAAGAGCCATGCCGGCGCGGATATCCGGGCTGGCCATATGAGTGCCGCGAAGACGCGCCGGGCCAGATACAATAACGCGGTGTGGATCACATTGCACAATGCGAGCGCCCATTTCGATCAAGCGATCAACAAAATACATTCGGCGTTCAAACATTTTCTCAAAAAACAGAACAGTGCCTTTTGCCTGTGTTGCCAGAACTATGGCCACACTCATAACATCCGATGGAATGCCGGGCCAAATGCCATCTTCTATTTTAGGGATTGCCGCGCCGAAATCGTTCTGCACCCTAAACCGTTGATTAGCGTTGAGCGAGAGCACATGGTTGGATACATGCCATTTAATACCAAGTTTTTCGAAAGGACGCGCAATAACATCGAGTTGATTTTCGGGGATATTTTTTATAATTAAACTGCCGCCGGTTAAAGCGGCAGCGGCAATAAAACTGGCTGTGTCTATATAATCCGGTGAAACAGCGTATCGAACGCCGTGCAACAATTCTACACCACAAATTGTCAAGTAATTTGCGCCTATACCTGAGATTTGTGCACCCATTTTGTTAAGCATCTTACATAAGTCCTGGACATGTGGTTCACATGCGGCGTTGAAGATAGTGGTAGTGCCACGGGCCAGAACTGCGGCCATAATAATATTCTCTGTCGCCGTAACGCTTGCTTCATCAAGTAATATACGACTGCCTTTAAGCCGACGTCGTTGAAAAGAGTATGACTGCTTGCCTGTAACTGAAATACCTAACTTACGAAGGCCGTCGAAATGAGGATCCAAGCGCCTGGAGCCAATAACATCACCCCCAGGCTGAAAAATTGTGGCGCGCCCGTGTCGAGCGGCCATTGGTCCGGCGAACAAGATGGAAGACCTTACTCTATGGCAAAGCTCCGGATCAAGCCTACTCTTGTTTAAACCGGCGGCGCACAGCGACACAGTGTGTCCGCGCAGTGTTACATGAACGCCCAACTGCTGGAGGATTTCAAGCATGGAACGAACATCTTCTATTAGCGGAACGTTGTGGAGTGTAAGAACTTCATCAGTCAAAACACATGCGGCAAGCATAGGCAAAACGGCATTCTTATTACCGGCGGCAGTATGTTGTCCGCCAAGCCGTTTACCTCCGCGAATAATAAATCGCGCCATAGTTACTACCTGAGCAGTTTTAATGCATTAGCCACAACAGCTTCGACAGTAAAACCGTACTTCTTCTCCAAAGCCTTATAAGGGCCGGACGAACCGAATGTTTCAACAGTCATAAAAGCGCTATTTTTCCCAACATATCGGGACCAGCCCATTGACACACCGGCTTCGACTACAAGCGTTGGACATTCAACGGGAATCACGGACGCGCGATAAGACGAATCCTGGGCGTCAAACAATTCCCAGGACGGCATACTGACAACGCGCACACAGCGATTAGTCGCGAGCTCACGCGCCGCCTTTAAGCATAAACCGACTTCCGATCCCGAAGCCACCAGTGTAAGATCTGGAGCAGAACCGGAATTTTGCCAGAGGATATAAGCTCCCTTTTCAAGACTGGCTGCGGGCGGATAAACGGTTCGGTCTATAACGTCGAGATTTTGTCGGGTCAAAAGAATCGCGGTAGGCCCGGTTTTGTTTTTCAGGGCCGCAATCCAGGCCGCAGCGGTTTCAGTAGGATCACTAGGTCGCAAGACTGTAACGTTGGGTATACAACGAAGCGCTGCCGCATGTTCCACCGGTTGATGCGTGGGGCCATCTTCACCCACGTAGAAGCTGTCGTGTGTAAAGACGTAAATCACAGGCACCTTCATAATCGCGGCCAGGCGAATGGCAGGACGACAGTAATCGGAGAACACAAAGAATGTTGCTCCAAATACACGGAAACCGCCATGCAGGGCCATGCCATTCATAATTGCGCCCATTGCATGTTCTCGAATACCGAAATGCAGATTCCGTCCTGCAAAAGAACCTGGCGCGATAGATGCGGCATTGTCTATCAACGTCTTGGTGCTTGGCGCCAGATCTGCAGAACCGCCTACAAGTTGCGGCAACGCCTGAGCTAATGCCTGTATGACTTTACCGGATGCAGATCGTGTTGCGACAGCTTTAGCCGGATCAAATTTGGGCAACCTGTCCGCTAAATCGGCGGGGAAACGGTCCTCAAAACAGGTTTGCCAAAGCGAAGCTTTATCCGGATTTGCTTCGCAATATTGTTTAAATTGTTTTTCCCATTTAGCCGTTTTACGATGCAGCTTTTTCGAACGCGCTGCGAATAATTCACGAACTCGTTCAGGCACATAAAAAGTTTGGTCTTCAGGCAAACCGAGATTACGTTTACTGGCTTTAACTTCTTCTACGCCGAGTGGAGCGCCATGAGATTCATGAGAGTCAACCATCTTTGGACTGCCCTTGCCGATGTGGGAATGACATATGATCACTGTCGGCCGTGTTTTCTCTCGTTTCGCTTTACGGATGGCTTTTTCAATGCTTTCAAGATTGTGAGCATCTATTTCCAGAACGTTCCAGTTGTATGCCTGAAAACGCTTTTTCGGATTATCACTACAGGAAAGATTCGCGGATCCTTCGATAGTTATACGGTTACTGTCATAAAAGAGGATCAATTTGTTTAATTGCAAATGCCCGGCAAGGGACAAAGCCTCATGACTTATGCCTTCCATCAAATCACCGTCGCCACAAATGACGTAAGTATAATGATTTATCGGATTCCATGCGGTTGTATTAAATCGTTCAGCAAGCATGCGTTCGGCAAGCGCCATGCCGACGGCGTTAGCGCAACCTTGTCCGAGCGGCCCAGTGGTGGTTTCAACGCCGGGTGTATGGCCGACTTCCGGGTGGCCTGGCGTTTTGCTGTCCAATTGCCTGAAAAGCCTAAGATCATCAAGAGAGAGGTCGTAACCAGAAAGGTGAAGAAGACTATAAAGAAGCATGGAACCATGTCCTGCCGACAGAACAAAACGGTCTCTATTAATCCATTTTGGATTTGTGGAACAATGATTCAGATATCCAAGGAACAGAACAGACGCAACATCAGCCATACCCATAGGCATGCCAGGATGGCCCGAATTGGCGGCCTGCACACCATCCATAGCCAGTCCGCGAATTGTATTTGCTGTAAGCGCGATATCTGTCGGGGCTGTATCTTTCATATTTCTTCCTATGGGTCATCTATGTACGCCATTACATGACTAACATATGTTAGGTTGATTGAAACCAATCTCAACCGGGAATTTCTCAGAAACGAACATAGTTGTCGAGTTCCAATTACTCGGAGAAACTTGACACAATATTTATGCCTGCTAAAGTTTGTTTTTCTAAATCCTCAAATGAAACAACAACTATAGGAACGAGATGAAGACAAAAAAGTACGTATATTTCTTTGGCCGTCGTAAATCCGAAGGAACCGCCGCAATGAAGAATCTTTTAGGCGGCAAAGGCGCAAATCTCGCGGAGATGTGCCATATTGGAATACCAGTCCCGCCGGGTTTCACTATTACAACGGAAGGTTGCGTTGAATATTTTGCAAACGGAATGAAATATCCGACCGGTCTCAAAGAACAAGCCGAGCATGCTCTTCAAAAGATAGAAACGGAAATGGGCATGAAATTCGGCGACTCGAAAAATCCGCTTTTGCTTTCCTGTCGTTCCGGCGCGCGCCAATCAATGCCCGGCATGATGGAGACGGTTCTTAACATTGGACTTTGCTCGAAAACCATTCCAGGACTGATAGCAAAGACGAAAAACGAGCGGTTTGTATACGATGCATACCGCCGTCTAATAACAATGTATTCGGACGTCGTTATGGAAAAAGCCGAGGGAATAGAGATTAAAGAGGGACAAGGTATCCGTGTGCAGCTCGAGCACATCATGGAAACTCTTAAAAAGAAAAAAGGCTACAAGAATGATGTTCAATTAACCGCCGCAGACCTCAAGGTGCTTTGCAATCAATATAAAGCCAAAGTAAAAAAGGCGCTTGGGAAACCTTTTCCGGACGATGCAATGTCGCAACTGTGGGGTGGTATAGGCGCGGTGTTCAAAAGTTGGAACGGCAAGCGAGCAATCGCCTATCGTAACATCGAACATATTCCGCATAATTGGGGAACCGCAACAAACGTTCAGACAATGGTATTCGGAAACATGGGCGATTCATCAGCGACAGGTGTTGCTTTTACCAGGAATCCTGCCACGGGCGAAAACAAATTTTACGGCGAGTGGCTTGTCAATGCGCAAGGAGAAGACGTTGTGGCGGGCATACGCACACCGTCGCCAATCAATGAGCAGACAAAATCCGATCGCAACCGAAACATGAAATCGCTGGAAAAAGCAATGCCCCGGCTTTACAAGCAGCTTGACGCTATTCAGAGGCGATTAGAAAATCACTACAAAGACATGCAGGACATCGAATTCACTATACAAGAAGGTAAACTATACCTTCTTCAGACCAGAACAGGCAAACGCACCGGCATGGCTGCTCTGAATATGGCAATGGATATGCTCAAGGAAAAACTCATTACGGAAAAAATTGCCGTGATGCGAGTAAAACCGACCCAATTGGATGAACTGTTACACCCGATTCTTGATCCCAATGATGAGAAGAAAGCCAAAGTTGTAGCAACGGGTCTGCCTGCAGGGCCAGGTGGAGCAACAGGTCAAATTGTATTCACAGCTAATGACGCCGTGAGATGGGCAAAAGCCGGCAAAACCGTCATTCTAGTGAGAGAAGAGACAAACCCCGAAGATGTTGAGGGCATGCGTGCTGCGGAGGGCATTCTCACGGCGCGCGGGGGTATGACAAGCCATGCGGCGCTTGTCGCACGTGGCTGGGGCAAGTGTTGCATCGTAGGCGCCGGTGATATCAGTGTGGACGCGAACAGAAAAAAATTGATTATTGCCGGGAAAATATATAAAGAAGGCGCAGTCTTTACCCTCAACGGAACAAAAGGTCTCATTTATGACAGTTCCGTTAAATTGATTAACGCGACAGAAAATCCGCGGTTCCAAAAATTCATGAAGATCGTGGACAAGCATCGCACGATAGGCGTACGCGCAAATGCCGACACGCCGGAAGATGCGGCTCTGGCACGAAGCTTCGGCGCGGAAGGTATAGGGTTATTTCGAACGGAGCATATGTTCTATGGCAAGGGAAGCGACAAACCGTTGTTCCTGCTACGGAAAATGATTCTCAGCACAACCGCCAAAGAGAGGGGAAAAGCGCTTAACGAATTATTTGTCTATGTAAAGCGCGATATAAAAGCCACGCTGGCAGCTATGAAAGGATTGCCGGTGACTATCCGCCTATTAGACCCGCCATTGCACGAATTTGTGCCGACAAGCGCCATAAAGCAGAAAGAATTAGCAAAGGCTCTGAAAATAACCGTTAGAGACATCAAAGCGCGCGGCGACGAATTACGTGAAACAAATCCAATGATGGGACATCGCGGCGTTCGTTTGGGCATTACTTATCCTGAAGTGACGGAGATGCAAGTGCGGGCAATATTCGAAGCCGCTGCGGAATTGAACCGCAACGGCAAGAAATGTCGGCCGGAAATCATGATTCCGGTTACTTGCAGCGTCAACGAACTCAAAAATCAGAAAGAAATCTGTACCAGAATGCATGCGCAAGTCTGCAAAAAAATGAAAATTAAAAACATTCCATATATGTTTGGAACAATGATCGAAATTCCTCGCGCCTGCCTTCTAGCGAACAAAATGGCGGAAGAGGCAGAATTCTTTTCCTTTGGAACAAACGACCTGACACAAATGGGATTTGGATTCAGTCGAGACGACATTGGCGGTTTTCTTCCAGAATATATTGATAACAAAATTCTACCAGCGGATCCATTTCAGACCATAGACCAGGAAGGTATCGGACAACTCGTGGAAATGGCCGTGGCAAAAGGTCGAAACACACGAAAAAAATTAAAAATCGGTATTTGTGGCGAACAGGGCGGCGATCCGGCATCGGTGCAGTTTTGTTTCAAGGTCGGTCTGAATTATGTCAGTTGCAGTTCGTATCGTGTACCGATAGCCAGACTTGCCGCCGCTCATGCGGTGTTAGCAGCCGATTAAAGCAATGGAAGACCTAATGAACAAAGCAATCAAACTGCAAGCAGCAATCAGGGATATTCCGGATTTCCCGAAACCGGGAATAGTGTTCAAGGATATTACGCCCATTCTTGGCGACCCAAAATTGTTCCGCATGGCGATAGAGCTTTTTACCGATCAGCACAAAAGCGGCAAGATTGACAAAGTTGCCGCTATTGACGCTCGCGGATTTCTTTTCGCAGGCGCAATTTGTGACAGATTGGATGTGGGTCTTGTACCCATTCGTAAAAAAGGCAAGTTACCTTACAAAACGTATGAAGCAACGTACGATTTGGAATACGGGAGCGCGACGCTTACGATCCACGAAGACGCATTTAAGAAGGGCGATCGTGTCGTGCTGATAGACGATTTACTTGCAACGGGAGGCACGGCAGAAGCGTCCGCGAGGCTAATCGAACAAGCCGGCGGAATAGTGCAAAGCATAGATTTTCTGATCGAACTGGCGTTTCTGAACGGGCGCAGCAAGCTTTCACGATATGAGGTATTTGCCCCGATAGTGTTCTAACCCGCTTGTATTTCATGAAGTATCGCATGTGTGCGGGATAAGATGTTGTGGAACAATGGCTTTGTGTAGCAGTTGAATAATTGGCAAATACAGTTTGTAATATGGTCCTGGCTCAATGCCTTGGCTTGAACTCTTGAAATAAGCTGACTAAAGCAATTGCCGTTCGTGGCTCAGCATCCTACTTGTGTTTTTCAGCCCACAGATCTCAAATTCTCCGGCAAAACAGAACAGGTTACGTTTGATATCGTTGACGATAGAGCGCGGGATCCACAACTTTTAACATATCGTCGAAATTCATGTTGTTTCCGAGAAAAGCGACAACCTTTTCCAGCGTTTCGCGAGGCTCTACAACAAGGCGATTGTAGTCGCAATACATAACAGACATATTGCGTTGAGATGTCAGCCATTCTCGCATTTTCTGCAGATGTTTCTCATAATGAAGTTTCATTGCATCATCAGTTACAGTTGTGACCTCTCCACGACGGTGCAACATTTCTTTCTGCGAAACCAGTATCTCGGTCATATTCCGTGTCATGAATATGATCCTATAGTTTTCAGAGGAAGGGAGATAGTACAGCAGTAACGAGATAACTTTCAGCACATGCCCGCGAGTTTCGGCAATCCATGAAGAATCAGAAATCAACCGTTTTGCTTTCTCGCTCTCATAATAACCTTTGGGATTGTCAGTATCGGCAGTTCGAGTATTGTCAGAAAAAATGGAGCAACCGGCGGCCTTAAGGATTTGCATCATCAAAGAAGTTCCTGATCTGGGCAATCCGGACACAACAGTCACAGCCGATTTCTGAGCATTAATTCGAGAATCATTCATTTGCCATGGACTTGATTCTTAGATGATTACAAGAGAAAAAATTTACATTTTATAGCCAAAATTTGGGTTGGCTTTCCGGAATTCATATTCGCGCTGAATATCATCAGTCATTATATCGTACATATCGGTGCCCGGCATGATAAGGCGTTGTTCGATAGGCTCGCCGTTTGCTATGCGGAAAAAGTCCTCCAGATAGCTTTCAGCGTCCAGTCCCTGTAATCGCGGATCGAGGTAATGACCGTACAGATGCAGCGAATCATTGATATCCGTATAGCTGCCGCGCGCAACAGGTACGCCAAGTTTTTCCTCAAGACCGCGCCTGACTTCTTCATGTATTCCTTCGGTAACCCCGAACACATTTGACGGAACGGCCTTCAGATGATCTCGAGATCGCCAATGTCCGTTTATGTTGAGAATATATCCATTTCCTTTTTCAGCTTCTTGTAAGCGAAACCAGAACCGTTGTAGACAAGGCGAATGATAGCTGTCCCATTTGAACGGACCGAGCTGTTCATCATTATGATCCCATCTTGGATCCCAAGTAATGCACTGCGCCGAGCGACTTGTAGGATTGCGCGTCAAATTATTGATGACAGATTCAAGCTGGTTAATAGTTTTCATCTTGCCTTTAAAATCAAAGAAATGGTAAGCGCGCATGCGCTGGCTGTACGTATAATTCCAGCGCTCGTCGCTTTTAATTTCGTCGAACTTACCGGTTCGCATTTTCTCGGCCACCAGTTGCGGAGAAATCATCCAACCGTCTTTAACCCCTTCTATTTCCGCCTTGTAATCTCCGAATCCAAGCCAACCTCCTAGATAATGTTTATGGAATCGCGGCTCGCCAAACGGTTCTTCTATATGCATCATGACCGTTGCTTCGAGACTGGGATAACTTGTGAACTTGCCGGTTTTATCGGTGGGATCGTAATGCGTGTGAATTTCCTGGCCAAGCCCCATAAGTGCCATAGCTGTGTCTTCCCAAACTTCCGGTAATGTGCGCCTGATGATATGAATGGACGGATACCTGTTCTTGGAAGAATCGGAGAAGGAAATGCGGCCTTGGTCTCTCAACTTATATACATATTCTTTTGCAAGCCTGCGCGCTTCGGCAAAAGTAGCCTCAGGACCCAATTTCTTAAGCATATCTTTAACAACAGTCACAGATGTAAACCTTTCCGTTATTAGATTCCTGTAGAACCAAAACC
>JAFGTH010000103.1 GCA_016934225.1 Lentisphaerota bacterium
ACTGCTCCGGTTCTGCCTTTGGAACCGGAGAAAAAAACGCCGAGTATTTTTCACAGGCCGGAGAAAAAGACACCGGCAGATCAATTATCCCACGCATTGGCACTGACGCAGGCGGGCCGGTTCCGTAAAGCCCGACGGCAATATCGGGCGCTGGTGCATGAGTGGCATAACGTTTCGGAAGCGGCAGACGCGCAATTTGCCTATGCGAAATTATTGATGAAGGCACAGCGCTATGTGCGCGCTTTCGACGAGTTCCAATACTTGATAGATCACTACGCCGGGCGATTTCCCTATTATGAAGTTCTACAGCACCAATTCACAATTGCAAATCACCTTAGGACTGTTCGCCGTGGAAAATGGTTTTTTTTGCCTGGCAATGAATCGCCCGAACGCGCGTTGCCTTTATTTGAAAAGATCGTTGAGAATGGACCCAATTGGGAACTTGCGCACGAAGCATTGTATTTTGTCGGATTAATAAATCAGCGTATGAAGAACTATCAAGAAGCGATATCCGCATTCGAAGCCATACAGACTCGTTATCCCGGCAGTCGGTTTATGGCTGCAGCTTGTTTTGGAAGGGCGGAATGTCTTTACATGATAGCCAGGAAAGCGCCTCGCGACGAGAGCGCATATCATGACGCGCTTTCATCTTTATGGGCTTTCAGCCGAAGCTATCCGAACGATCCGAATGCCGATACGGCCATGGATTATTTCGGCGAACTCAAGACGAAACTTGCTGAGATATATTTTAAGAGGGCAGTATTCTACGACAAGCAAAAGCGTCCGAAGTCCGCACTCATAGCATACACCGATTTCGTAAAAAGGTTTCCAACGATGGCGATGGCCGAAAATGCGCGCGACAGAATTGCGGAACTTGAGACCGAATTGAGGAAACGCGATGAAAACTAGGTTTCAAAATGCGCATTATATCTTGTTACTGGCTTGCGTTTTGTCCGGCGGATGTCTCGGCTACAGGCTGGGCACATCCCTGCCGCCCGGCATTAAAACTCTTCATGTGCCGATGTTTGCGAACCGATCCGATCAGCCTCAGATAGAATCTGAAATCACTGGCGCAGTGATACGAGAATTCCAGAAAGACGGCACACTTAAAATTGTGGGGAAAGAAGACGCCGATGCCGTGCTCTCCGCGACGATCACGAAGTATGAATTGCTGCCGGTTAGTTACGATAGTGAAGATCGCAAGCGTATTAACGAATACAGACTTTGTATTACAGCGGAAATTGCATTTACGGATCGAAGCACGGGGAAACCGTTACTGCGCCGTAAGCTTGTTGGGGAAAACTATCTTCAGGTGCAGGGAGACATAACTGCGGCGAAATCCCAAGCCCTGCCGTCCGCCGCAGCAGACATGGCGCACAACATTGTCGAGTGCGTTGTGGACTACTGGCCATAACCGGCAATGCTTCAGCGACAAGGTGAAATCAGCGTGAAAATAAACAGCAGCCGGTTACTTCAAAACGCCGGCCGTTGCCATGCGTCTGGTTATTCGGGATTTATTACGGCTGGCGTTGTTGGCTTTGATCGAGCCCTTTTTAGCCGCTTTATCAAGAGCTGAGCAATACTCACGGGAAAGTTTCTCTGCAGCCGCTTTATCGCCTTCTGTTATAGCCGCATGCAATTTCTTGCGGATTGACAGTATTCTTGTTTTCGTAGCCCTGTTTGCGGTGCGTTTTCCCAGCGATGTTTTCAGATGTTTCGTTGCGCTTTTAGTGGTAGGCATTCCGGATAACCTCCTGACCAACCCCGACTCTGTTTAAAAAAGTTGTGACATAATACTGGTAACACGCAGATGGTCAATACTTATTTACGCTGGATTTTTTTTGTTAACCCTCTCTGTCGCATCGCTTCATATGCCAGTATTGCTGTTGATACCGATACATTCAACGAATCGGCCTTTCCTCGCATGGGTATTTTAACGAGTGTATCGCTTTCATTGAGCCATACATTTGACAGGCCATCCGCTTCGCTGCCCATTATGACGGCAGAAGCGCCGGTGAAATCAACGTCATAGCAAGATTTTTTTGCATTGAGACATGCCGCGTATGTTCGTATGTGTTTTTTGTGGAAAAATTCCATGGCTTCATGAGATTCACACAGGGCAATATTACAGGAAAAAACACATCCGACACTCGACCGCACAACATTCGGATTATAAATATCGGTTTGTGCGTCACATACAAATACTGCATTAACGCCGGCCGCATCGGCTGTGCGTAGAATCGCGCCCAGATTGCCGGGTTTTTCCACCGATTCAATTACAATAATGAAAGGTTTGGGCGGAAGGGGGATTTCGTCCGGTTTTCCATATTTTGGAACAGCCAATGCCACGAGCCCGTCGGAACGCTCCCTGTAAGCAATCTTTTCAAACACGGCAGCGTTCACTTCATATAATTGGCATGATGCTGGCGCATTTTTGATCATATGCAACAGCGATTCTTTTCGCGCCAAACTGTTGCAGTAAAACAGCGATACGATTTCAAATCCGGCGTTGATCGCCATCGCCGTTTCTTTTTGTCCTTCGATAACGAAAAGATTGCGTTTACGGCGTTCACCCGCCTTGGCAAGCCGGATAATCTGTTTTATTTGTTCGTTTGTTGCGCTTGTGATGATTGGAGGCATATTAAAACTTCAGAAAATGCATTGTGACCGGACAACATACGGTTAAGACGTGAACATAATAAATAAGCATAATCAACGCAATACCGCATAATTTGTCAGCGTACGGCATTATGATGGAATCGCAATTGTTGCATGACACTTTGCGGAAAAGCGTGTATTTTCCGGGACATGAAACTTCTGTATCCGACGCACATGAAAGAATACGAACTGATTGATACTGGCGGCTTTGAGAAGCTCGAACGGTTCGGCGCTTACGTCATTATGAGACCTGAATCACAGGCCGTATGGGACAAATCTTTGCCGTCTGCCGAATGGAAGCGACGCGCTCATGCCGTATATACACTTGGCGATAATGGCGAAAGCATCACAGGAGACAACAGGGATCGTGGAACATGGGAACGGAAAAACAACATGCCCGAGCAATGGATGTTTTCCTACAGCTATGCGGATATGCGCCTTGCTCTGAAACTTGCGCTTACATCGTTCGGTCACATTGGGATTTTTCCGGAACAATCGGAGAACTGGAACTATATTCATGACACCTTGCATTCGTTTCATATGAATACGCCTCGAGTATTAAATCTGTTTGCATATACCGGCGCGGCTTCGCTTGCCGCAAAAAGCGCAGGAGCCGATGTGGTTCATGTTGATTCGGTGAAGCACACCGTTTCCTGGGCACGAGAAAACATGGAGGCGAGCGGCCTGTCGAATATCAGATGGATTGTCGAAGATGCGCTGAAATATGCGAAGCGCGAAGTCAATCGGGGCAATTCATACAATGGCATAATTCTCGATCCGCCCAAATATGGCAGGGGGCCGAAAGGGGAGAGATGGCTGCTCGATATGTATATCAATGAAATTATGGGTTTATGCAGTCAATTGCTTGCGAAAAAGAACGCTTTTTTGCTGTTAAATCTTTATTCCATGGGTTATTCCGCGGTGATAGCCGACAACCTGATTCGTTCGCACTTCGGGAGAAATATCGAAAATGAATTTGGCGAACTTTATATTGCCGACACATTCAAGAAGCCATTGCCGCTTGGCGTTTATTCCCGTTTTAGACGATGACCGATCGCGCAAAGAAAACATGATATCCGGCCTGTCTGAGTCTTGGTCGGAAAAAATTGCGGCGAAATCCCTTGACTGCATCGCAGCTGGTGTTACTTCTTATTGTAATTGTAATATTGGGAGAATGCTTATGTCGAAGCTGACTCGTTTCAGTGTATCAGTGGATAGCACGCTGCTCGACCGATTCGATCGCCAGATTAAAAAGGACAAATACCCGACCCGTTCCAAAGCCATTACGGATCTGATTGCCGAATCATTGGTCAAGCACGAATGGGCAAGCGGCACGGAAGTCACTGCAGCAATCGTGATGGTTTACGATCACCAAAAACGCGATCTCTCGAACAAACTGACCCATATTCAGCATGATTATCATCACGAAGTTGTATCCTCTCAACACATTCACATGGATCATAACAACTGCCTTGAAATAGTTGTTGCCAGAGGAAAGCCCGAGACGATACAGGAACTGGCTCATAAGCTTAAGGGTACAAAGGGCGTTAAGTATACATCGCTTGCGTCGGCATCCACGGGAAAGGTTTTGTAAATCCGGTTCGTTTTTCTTCTTGCAAGATGTCAACATCGGTCTCGGAATATGCCGGTTGAAACCGGTGAAAAGAACTATTTGGCGTAAAAATTAATCATAATGAGGATGTGATGCGGCATATTAGCCCTTGCAGAGGGCTTGGCAGTTTCGTAATTTCTGCCGTTTTGCATGCTGAATTCTAAAATTCCGAGGGACAAAATGAGCAGAACTTACAAGATAGCTGTAATAGGTGGTGACGGAACCGGACCGGAAGTGACGAGAGAATCCGTAAAAGTTCTAAATGCAGCAGCAGTGAAATTTGGGTTCAAACTGGAATTGAACGACTATGATTTCGGCGGGAATAGATACTTGGCAACAGGCGAAATTCTGCCGGACTCAGCCGTGTCGGAAATGAAGAAACACGACGCCATTCTTTTGGGCGCCATCGGGCATCCGGACGTAAAGCCGGGTATTTTGGAAAAGGGCATTTTGCTTAAGCTGCGTTTTGAATTGGATCAGTACATCAATTTGCGGCCGGTCAAACTTTATCCCGGAGTAGAAACGCCGTTGCGCAACAAGGGTCCGGAAGATATTGACTATGTTGTGGTGCGCGAGAACACCGGAGGACTTTATACCGGAATCGGCGGATTCTCCATGAAAGGCACAAAAGACGAAGTTGCTGTTCAAAGCATGGTATATTCATACGCGCAAGTGGCGCGGTGTCTGAGATACGCTTTCGAATACACAAGAAAACGCGGCAAGAAAAACACGCTGGCTTTGTGCGGGAAGACGAATGTTTTGACATATGTTTATGATCTTTGGGAGCGGGCGTTTCATGAAATAGGCGCTAGAGACTACGGCGACATAAAAAGGGAATACTTTCACGTTGACGCAACATGCATGTGGATGATCAAAAATCCGGAATGGTTCGACGTGAT
>JAFGTH010000104.1 GCA_016934225.1 Lentisphaerota bacterium
AGAACCGGCAACAACATGAATTCCGGCAATTTCACTAAAGCGCCCATACATTGCCGATACTGTTCTCTATCGCTTCCAATGCCTTGTGTTAACCAATCTTAAATTGGGCATGGTCCATAAAATTTTTCTAATTTCTTTATTCGGCCTGTCATCAATTGAATCACCGATATAAATCCTTTCTATACCCATACCAATCAGAGGACTATAATCCGATGCTCTGATATCTACACACGCAAGGTATTCAAGCGGCATGGTCTTCAAAACAGTCAAATCATTAACATGTGTGCCGCTGATACTCAATTTCCGAAGCTGCATGTCTTTCAACGGAGCAAGATCCGACACTCCGGTGTTGCTGATATCCAGCTCGGTCAAAGGCATACCCGCCAGTACAGACAAATCAGAAATTTTACAGTCCGCCAGTCGCAAATACCTGAGAGGCATACCGGCTATCACGTCAAGCGCTCGAACAGATGTCCCTGACAACGACAAGCCAGTTAATCGCATTCCAATAAGCGGCGAAATATCACTTACATTTGTTCGATCTATCTCCAAATCTCGCAGCAACATGCCGTGCAGAATTGATAAGTCCTTGATTTGGGTGCCATTCAGGTAGAGATTATTTAAAGGCATATTCCTTAATGCCGAGAAATCGAAGATTTTCGTTTCCGAGAGATCAAGGTGTCGTAAAGGCATATTTTTCAATATGGAAATATCTTTGATCTGAGTCGAACGAAGAGCGAGAAATTCGAGAGGCATGTCTGCGATAGGCCCAAAATCGTGCGCTTTAATACCTGAAATATCCAAATAACGAAGATTCATTCCTGTCAGCGGCAAGAGATCATTTACCGCCGAATTTTTTATCGCCAACTTCTCAAGCGGCATGAGTTTCAGCGGAGCAAGGTTTGAAATCTCTAAATCATTTACATTCAATTCTCTTAATTTCATTCCTTCGAGCTGACTGAGATCCGAAAGCATCGTTCGTTCGAGCGTAAGCATATCAAGCGGCACTGCCGAAAGAGCCGACAATCCAATGATGTTGCATGCCGGACCTCTCCAAGAACCAACACACACAAGTTCTTTGATGGTGCGGAGTTTAGCCAGTGGACTCACGTCAATTGCGCCTGGAGGCGATAATCTAACGCTTTCCGGCGTCCAATTCGGCCCGAATGTTATTTCTATATGATCGGCTCTAAGACCGATATTTACCTCCATCATTTTTTTGATGACTTCTTCCAAAATATTCGACGCTTCACCCCGCGCCAAAGCCGGTTCCATCTCTGTATGAACCGATCGCTCCTCCGCGCTGACGCCTTTGGCGCGAAGCGCTGTCAATACAGGAGCCAGTTCCGTCAAGAATGAAAGAGTGCCGTACTTGTCTTCAAACTGTTGAACATGGGCCAGAACCGCGGCCGCTTGTTTCTCGTCAAATGCCTGTTGTTCGATAGCGTTTACCCACCCGACAGCGTCAAAATCGCTTACTGCCACTCCGACCAATTGCATCACTCGTTGAAGATCATTGATCGCGTCATCTTTTATTTTCTTCGTTTCTAACGCATCAATTTGTTCTACAAGCTTTACGGAAAGCAACGGATGTGTGCCGCCAAAATACTTCTTAGCATGCGAATATGCCTTCGAGTTCAAGGCCATTACTCCCTTGGCAAGCGCAACTTCGTAGAGAGTATCATCCCCCATACGCTGTAGTCGTTCTACTATGGCAAGATCCTCGACCGAATAGCGCACAACTGCAACAACGCCCGGAATGGCCGATTTGGGCCTCACCTCTAATTGGTCGTTGCGAACGCCCACCACCACAACTTGCACAGGTCCGGAATTCAATCGTATTGTCAACTCTTTGCCTAGTTGTTGTTCGAAAGTGCTTAGAATACGATGGCCCATTCTGGCGCTCGCTTCCAACACGCCGCTGATTTCGGTAAGTTCATAGAGCAAATCCTTCTGCTCAACAGCCTTCAGTTCGTTCCTGACAAATTCAAGGGCCGCGCCGATATTTTTCGTAACAATGAGCGCCACTACTTCATTTAAGATCTCTTCCTTTTTTTTCGTCGCAAATTCGACGGCACGCTTTTGTTTTTCGATATATTCCTGATGTAGTCGCCTCAACTCATTCGCCCTGACCAGACGATCCGTCTGTGTTTCGTCCGCAAATTGACCGTCATAGTTGTCGTATGCATCTGCCGCTTCATCGTATTTCGTTTCAGCAATCAACGGCGCAACAGACAATTCAAGAACTCTCAAAACATCAGAAACCGTTTTCCTGCGTTTCTCCGTCCATGCGGCAAGTTCTGTTTCCGCCATCAGTGAATATTTTGTCCTTCGAGTCTCTTCGGCAACTTTCGAGAAATTCTGTATTATGCGATCAAATTTGTCGGGGTTCTGGGTCGCCCATTGCATGGCATATTCAAACGCCTCTTTTGCATTATCAATAGACTCCTCGGCCATAGTGTCATGGATCGTTGTCGTCGTGGACGTCGTCGAAACCGGCAGCGGACGGATGCCTTTCACGCCGCCATCCGAATTAACGCGTTGTTGTTCGCGGCTGCTGATCATAAGATAAACAATCAGAATAAGGCCCGCAAAAATACTGCCAACAATAAAATTTCTTTTTGAAGACGATTCATGCGATAAATCCTTTCGAACATAATTGGATCGCACATATTCCATTTTTGTCCGAATTTTGCTGCGCCTCATGGTGCTCAAACCCTGTTTGAGCATCGGGCCTTGCGGCATCATCTTTCGCTTGATCCTATTTACATCGCTACGAACAGATCCCCAACTGCTCTGACGATGGTTCTTGTTCTTGGCCAGCATTCTCTCCAGAAGCCATCCCATCCCCATCGAAAGATTAAAACCGAAATCAATCAAATCTTTTACAGTACCGTTAACCTGCAATTCCATGATTTGATCTTCGTTTTCACCCTGAAACAACAACTCTCCCGTCACCATGTGATACATCATGGCGCCCAGCGAGTATATGTCCGCACGAAAATCGAGATCCGGCTCGCCCCTTGCCTGTTCAGGCGACATGTAGGCGGGAGTACCCATGACTTCTTTCTGCGCTTCTCGATTCGACATCGCATTAATCGTTCGAGCCAATCCAAGATCGGCAACCTTCACAGTGCCATCCGAATCAATAATCACATTGTCCGGTTTGACATCGCAATGAATGATACCGGCGTTGTCCCACGCATAAGATAATGCGTCAGCCACACACTCTCCCACAAGCAAAGCATCCTTCTCGGTCAATCGCCGCTTGCGCCGAAGCCAGTCACCCACCGTATATCCCGACACGTATTCCATTACGAAGTAGTATGATCCATCAATGACATTAGCATCGTAAACCTGAACAATGCCCTGGTGCTTGAGTTTTGCAGCCTGTTGCGCTTCAGCTTGAAAACGTTTGACGTCTTGCTCGTCGCGGGCCTGCTTGGCAGACAGAATTTTGATCGCGACAATTCGATCCAGAGATATCTGTCGCGCTTTCCACACGGTAGCCATACCACCCTGGCCAAGCTTCTCGATAATCTCAAATCCTGGAATCTTGCTCATTTCCTGCGTCCATCGCCTTTGCGCGATAAGTATTCAACCGTGTTTACCACTAAACATTTCTCGATCAACAGCAGAAAGCAATCATTATAATGACGGCAAGGCACACTTCACACATCATCACCATTCTCTGCAGATGGCCACGCTCTCGAGAGGACACGATAATACATCTTTACATATACGCGTCAAGATGGTACTGGTGCTTTTGATTGCATCTCATTGACATAGGGTTGCGTTATTTGTCTCATTACGTGTAGTATCACGATTATCAAATATGACAGACAATCCTCACCTTATAGTCGAGCAGGGCCACGACAAAAACAAGACAATCTTCGTTCCACCTGAAGGCGCTCGCCTGGGCAGGTCGTCACACAATGATATAGTCCTTGTTGATCCTTTGCTCTCCAGACATCATGCCAGACTGTTTTTCAAAACAGGGAATGGCCTCTGGATAACCGATCTGGGCAGCGCAAATGAAACACGCGTCAACAACAGACCAATACAAGAAACGCGAATCCATGTTGGGGATCAAATAGCCATCGGCGGCACGGTTTTGCGAGTAACGAACGATACCATGCCGGATAGCAAGATTTCGTCGCCAGTTCGGCAACCATCCGCAGGCAATGCGGTGAATTCCGGCAACGCGTCGCCATCAGCTAAAGAACAAAAAACGACCAGCACACGGCTGTTTATAATCGCAGCAACAATCGTTGTTCTTCTCGCAGTAGTAATATGGCTGCCTACATTATCCGAATACGCACAGAAT
>JAFGTH010000105.1 GCA_016934225.1 Lentisphaerota bacterium
CATAGTGGCCGCAAGCCGGCGATTGCGCCCTGTGCTCGGCGTTCTTAAACGAACGCATGCGCGTAAAAACCATCTCAGCCATGACCGGCCCGCCGGTTTTTTCCCTCAATTCGGCGCGGAATGCGCCGAATAAATCAAGCGGTATCTCAAGCTTAACGTCGTTAGACTCGCCTTTTGCCAATGATATATCGGGCGTTTTTGACAAGACCCTCTTGCCAAAATAATCCATTATCGCAAGTTCCGGTTTGATGTTCACGTTCTTGCCGTAACTGACGGCTTGAAGATGGATGAGCACGGGTTCGTTTTCCGAAAATATGTTGCCTGGAATTTCACTGTATAACCCCATTTCAACCTGGGCGGCAGGCGTGAAATCCAAGGGCTCCGCGCCACAGCTTAGCGTTGCGCCGTCTATCCAGAAATGCTCGGCGCCTGAAAGGTCGAGCGCCAATACAGCCATCCCGTCTTTTTGCGGTACTTTAAAGGATATGCGATGCCAGTCCGAGCTGATCGCCAGTCTGTTAACTTTTGCTTTTTCGCCATCGGCCTTAAAGTCCGCGGCAAACGTGAAAACATCGCCTTCTTCCGCCTTTACGGGCTTGTATTTCATTATGGTAACCGCCCGGCGGTTGTAAGTGCTGCATTTTAGTTTGAGACTGCGCTTGCCCTGGGTAGCGGTGGTATCGTCGGTAACAGAAAGCGGCGTTTGATCGAAATAAGGGTGACTCCAGTTATTGTGCAAACCGAGTTCGAAACTGCCGTTTTCCAGCAGATTCGCAGCCGGTTGCCCGGCCGATACCACACCGGCCAGCAATGCCTGAACTGCCATGACTTCAAATAACAGATGTCGTCCAGGAAAAAATTTCTGAGCGTTGATTTTGTTCATGATTGTAATTCCTTATATCAGAATCTTTTTAAGTGTATCCATAATACTACTGTTGATGATGTTTAAACAACACAGATACTAAACGATATATGCTTTTGAATTGGAACGCCAATCTTATTTGCCTGGGCAAATTGCAGAAAAGTTATACCCGCAGAGTTCAGGTTACACGTTGCGAGAATTCGGTTTGTTCAAATTCAGGTTTTCTATTCCGCGAACCATATACGCCTGGACCAGACCTGATTCGTCGGAGTTAAAAAACGCTTTTGTGCCGTCCGGCGAAAGAAACGGGTGGATATGCGCTTTCTTTGCCCATGAAGAACCGGGATGCGCCACGCATGTCCATGACGAGGCGGCATCCTTGCCGGCCTGCCCCAGGTGCGCTACGAGAACGCGGCCGCCCATGTCTGTTTTTGACGTGTCGGTGACAAGCAGGGTTCCGGCAATATCGGTGGCAAAATGGTTAAAGCAAGGGCGTGGAAAGCTCCTGCTGATATTGTTGCGGATACCACCCGACGAGACTATGCCGTTATGTTCGGCAAATGGTGTGGAGCGGCTTTCTATCAATTGGAGTTCAGGCGGACTCTTTGTCATGGTGCTTGTGATTGCCCATTCCGAGGTTCCGCGCCAGCATTGATGACCCTGGCAAAATTCGTTGCCGTCGCGCCCCCATGGCATGTTTCTGAAATTCGTTCCATCGTCTTTAATCAAATGTATGTCCGCACCGGTGCTGCCGCACAATTCCAGAATCTCCCCGCCAGGCTCGCTTTTGTTGCCATGGTTTTCCTGGATGAGTATGTCCTGCATATGCTCCGGCGCACTTGATCGGCAATATTGCGGGTGCATGTTGCACCAGGTTTGTCCGGTTAAAATAACCTCGCAAGTGTTTTTCGCGAGATCAAAAATCAAAAGCCCCCATAATATGCCATCAGCCTGCCCATTGCCGAGAAAGGACGATATCGCGAGTTTGCGTCCGTCGGCACGAATTGTTGAAAGCGGATAAAGCCGACTGGGGCTCCGGTTGACGCCGGGAATAGGCGAATCTATCACCAGAAGCGTTTGCCTGTCGGATCCGTCAATACCAACCCGCTTCAACATGATCTTACCGCCGTTTATTGTCCCTTCATCCACAAAATAATAAATGTATTTCCCATCCGGCGAAACCGTCGGCGCCGTAGCGTCTTTTTCTTCGATTATCGTATGCAACAAACAATGATCTTCAATATCGCAAACCATGTAATGGTGGCTGGATTCGTAACCATCAGAGGAGCCATGTGCGTAGCCAGCCCCATGAAGCAGAAAGCGCTTGGAATCTGGAGTGAATATTTGCGCTTCCATGTAGATATGCGACGAAGGATACAAATTTGTGGTAATTTGTATAACTTCAAGGCCGTCCGGCGCATTGTCAGGCAACAGGTCTTCACGAAGTATCATGTATCATTCCCGATTCTGATCACTATCCCGTTAGCGCCGTAATCTGCTACGCTGGCGCTAAAAGAACAAGAGGATTTTTGTGTTGGCTAAGGGGCTGAGACCGGCGGCAGATTAATCCGCATATTTCATGAAGGATTGTTATGCGTGCGTGATAAGACTTTGTGGAACAATGGCTTTGTATAGTAGTTGAATAGTTTGGCAAATACAGTTTGTAATCAATGCCTTGGCCTTGATTGGCCTGAACTCGTGAAATAAACGGATTAAGGCAGTGCATGTAACAGGTCGAAAGCCAAAGGGAAAAGGAGCGAAACTGGCACGCCGGCGCTACCTCACAATTATCACCATTCCGCGTGGAATCGGCTGAAACTCGTGGCTACCGATATCAACCGCAAAGCCCTTCTTGCGCGGGTTGCCGAAATAATCTGTCTCCAGCGGCGAGGTCGCCGTGCCC
>JAFGTH010000106.1 GCA_016934225.1 Lentisphaerota bacterium
CGCCATGGCGTTAGTGATGGTGGTGTACGGATCAAGCTCCGTGCCTGCGCCGGGCGGAGTATTGTTCGTGTTGACGTAGATGGTAACGGCGG
Organism: Lentisphaerota bacterium; assembly: GCA_016934225.1. Taxonomy (GTDB): domain Bacteria; phylum Verrucomicrobiota; class Kiritimatiellia; order UBA8416; family JAFGTH01; genus JAFGTH01. The sequence continues at coordinate 93 of JAFGTH010000106.1, forward strand.
ACGCCTGGACGGAAAGCATCATTAGAATAAGCAGAAAGATAGTTACTCGGAATTTCATGTTCAATCTCCCAATTAATATTATCAGCATTGTTATTTTACCACCAAATACCGGGCAAGCAAGCTTTTAAAACCCGAGATTCACTTAAAAATCCCGAAGCTAGATGAAATTGTCGTAAGGTACCGCCGCATCTGTAATATGGTCCTGCGGAAAAGAGAAGATGCATGCAATTCTTCACCAGAGGCGAGCCTATGTTTGCCAAGGCCGCCGCCATTGCGGATTCGCGGTATATTCATCCTCAATGCCTTGGCCTTGATTGGCCTGAACTCGTGAAATAAGCTGGTTAATGGCGGTCAAAACGGGTTATGTGTGTTTGTTCAGAGAAAATCGGCGATGCGTTCTGCGAGCATATCCCATATATGCAATGGAAGCGCTTCAGTGATTTCAGTGGACAGATCCTGGCCGGCAAGCAACATGTCATTTTCCAAGGCTGTGACGAATGCCTTATTGTCGGTCATTATGTTAAGTTCCGTATTTTTGTGCAGGCTTAAATCATCAAGATTTGCCGAACCAAAACAGGCCCAGTTATCGTAAATCGCGGCCTTGGCGTGGGTCATGCCGGGATAGAGAAATACGCGTACGCCGTGGTCGAGCAAGGTATTAAGTGCGACGCGTGTGGCTGTGGCTGCCCCTGGGACGTTAGGTTCAGACGGAACGGTGACGCGGACATCAACCCCTCGTTTTCGCGCTTTACAGAGCGCATAAACTATTCTGTCGTTCCATAGATAAGGTGTTTCAATATATATATGACTGGATGCCGAATTTGCGGCGTAGATTTGCGACCGATAAATCCTGCGATGAATGGGAGTAGTCCTGATCACGTAACACTTTGAATCATTGACGGCCGGAACTTTCGTCGGTTTGTCATAGCGGAACAAGAAAAAGTCCGAGAAATAATGAGCGCGGTTCCAGTCATTTGCGAAGCTTCTGCATAATTCGTTGACGACCGGTCCGGTTACTTCCACCATTGCATCCCGCCAGTCATAACGATACTCACGACCAATATTCATTCCTCCCAGAAACGCGGTTGAGTGATCTATTATAATGAGCTTGGAATGATTTGATGCAAGCCACAGATTGTACCAGCGCCGGACTTGTATATCGGTTTCGTTGCGAAGATACCGGCCGATATTTCCAATCGTGGATGGCGGCATGTGTGATACGGACGGAGCGATCGTTTTCCATCCGCGCCGACAACCCAGGCCGTCCATCAAAATTCTGATTTTGATATCAGTGGAACGTTGTCTGAGGATGTCCGCATATTCGACGGCAACATCGTCGTTATCGAAAATATACACCTCGATATCAACTGAATTAGTGGCGGCGCGGGTTGCCTGGTGCAACCTTGGAAAGAACGTGTGACCGTTCAAAAACAGGCGGAAATGTCCTGTCGTCGGGTGAATGTCCTTGCGTGCGAACCAATGTTCCATATTGATTGATGACGAGTATGCGGCATTTGTGCGGACGGGTGGTATTGGGATGCGGGAAAGGCGCGGATAATTCATGTACCTGATGAGCAGACGGTCGGCGGTTTCGGAGCCAAGAGTTGTTGCGCGCCATACCAGTGTGACAGGTGCGGTGATGGGTCGGGAAATGATTCCCACGGTATGATCTTCGGCAAGCGTAGAAAAATAAGTCACACATCCGGAAGAACACAGCGCGGCAATCAAAAGCACGATTAAGTATGGAATGCTCGGCGTTTTGATTGTCCGTGAACCTGTTGATGTCATTGGCTGCCCATTTATGAACGATTTAATTAACCTTACGCAAGTGATGACTGTTCTACAAGCGCTACATTGTTATTTACGCTGTTGTTGCCGGTGCAGGATGTTCAATCGCGCGAATACGCAGCTATCCGGTTATCCGATGAAATATACGACTTCGACATTTAATATGTAACGTACGTTATGTTTTGTCGTTATTCGTCTGGCGCATTTCCTTTTTAAGAATGTCGCCATAATATTTCGTGTAGATCCATATAGAAACCGCATTTATTGCCATGCTGAGTGCTTCCAGCGAGTAGACCGCATAAGCGCTGATTTGTGGCCACCAGTGTTCCGGCGCTTCCAGATGATAATAGATTACGCATATAACGGGGAATGAAATTAACGTGCGGACTTTGCCAGACCAATTAGCTTTGGCGCTAAGATTATGTAAAGCCCCAATTGAACGAAGGAATGAAACCCATTGGTCGCGGGCCAGAAAAAGGATGGCAAGCGCGAGAAGCAGTTGGGAATGGAAATATTTACCGCTTATGCCGGCCAGAAATATCAAGGTGGGAAGGGCGGTCAGGTAAAATATCTTATCAGTTAACGGATCGGCATAGGCGCCGAGTCTGGTTGTAACGTCGAATTTTCTGGCGAAGTAACCGTCGAACAAATCCGTTGCAGCGGATAGGATCAACGCTGCGAAAGCTATCATGAACCAGTTTGCAGACAAGGGCTTTGGCGCGAGCAGGTTTATGCATAAAAACACGGCGATCAGAGGCACTCTGGCCAGCGTCAGTGTTTGTACCAGAATAAATTGCCATTTCTGTTTGGTTTTCATTGTGATTGTGCCTGGAGAATTACATTGGCTACTTCTCTGAATCCGGCTCCGCAGGCTTTATTTGTGACAAAAGACGGCAGCGATTTCAACATTGGGACAAACGGCTGAATGTTGGCCATTCCCACGGAGAGCGGAAAGAAAGCGAACATTGGTTCGTCGTTGGGCGAATCACCGCAATAGACAAAGGATTCCGGATGTTTTTTGACATCCACGCCAAGTAAATCTTTTGCGCATTTGATTGAGGTCGTCAATTTGTCGAATTCTCCGTACCATCCGTTTACATGTATGGATGAGATTTTGGCGTTTGCGCCGGCATCTTCAAAAATCGTTTTGATGCGCATGACTTCTTTTTGCGGCAACCGGGGCACGTCCTCGCAAAAATCAATGGCAATGTCGTATTCCCGATACGATTGATCAGACGCAACCGAAGCGCCATGCACGGTTTTAAGTATTTTATCTCGGACGGATTCCAGTTTTTTACGAAACTCAGCGCGTTCAGCGTTGTTGTAGAGGTAGTATCGTCCTAGTTTATTGCCGTCATGGTGGAAATAAAATCCTCCGTTTTCGCCGACTACAGCGGTGACGGGCCAGAAACGGGCGATGTGGTCACACCAACCTGCCGGCCGGCCGGTAACAACAATTGTTTTTATCCCGGCATCATGCAATTGCCAAAGCGCGGCAAAAGCATCAGCCGTTAACTTTCCGGCAGACGACAGCGTATCATCAATATCTGTGAAAATACCGACCAATCCTGACAACAAATTTGGATCCATTTCCGATATGTTCTTCATGGGAACTTTGTTAAAAGAGCTTTTCTTGTTCTGTGTACTGTACATTACGCAAAAAACTGATGCAAGCTCAAGGCTGGTGCAAATCAGCGTCGGATGTTTTGAAATGTTGACCGGAAGGCAGGCTGAATTTCGGCTGAACGAACACTGGTGGATGTATGTAAATCGGCAAGGGCTGTTTGAGGATTTTGGCGGCGTCTGTTTTTTTGGACAGCGCACCGATTGTGTGCGCTGCTGGTATGCGGTTTTCTTGAATCAGATTGAAAGAGTTGTTTTTGAGCGTATTCAGCGTATTTGACAGCCTGTTCCAATCCGGCGTGACTACTGTGGCTCCCGATTCCAGGCGGCCTGCAAGTTCATTAATCGGCGCCAAGCTGAAACAGTCGTCATTGTTTGAGATATCCGAGGCGAAACGAGCAAACCAGAGACGTC
>JAFGTH010000107.1 GCA_016934225.1 Lentisphaerota bacterium
AAACTGCGAAATGCATTTATTGCTCTGTGGGGCGCACAGGAACGCGTCCGAATAACCAATGAGATTCATATGCGTCGCAAGCAGGTTACTGATCTGATTCGACTCAGGTACAAAGCTGGGCGCGAACACAAGGGTTCGCTGTTGACTGCGGAGGCGAAGGAGGCGGAAGCGAAACTTGAAACGGAAGAAGCCGAACGAGATATGCGTTTGAAATCGAGAGCGCTATGCGTGGCAATGGGTTGGGACGATTACAGGCTCGTTTGCGTATCGGAGCCTATGAATATCGCCGCTCTGTCGGATTGGGCATCTGCCGACTCCGCTCAGGGTTTTCAGAAGTTTGTTGTATCCACATTGAGCGTCCAACAGCTTGAGATTCAGCGCAAGATTGCCGGTCTGCGCACATTGGCGGCGCGCGGTGAGCACAGTCCTGATGTAACATTGCGGGGTAGTGTGAGCCGCAGTTCTTCGGATTGGCCGCCTGACGACGATTCATGGTCGGCTGGTGTTAGTTTGAGTATTCCGCTTTTTTCCGGTGGTTCGGTTGTTAATGGCGTGAAGAAAGCCAGAAATGCTGAAGAACGCGCAGAAGCGAATCTGCGAAGTGGGATCAACGATTCCGCTCTGTCTTTGCACGGCAAATGGAACGATGTAAAAAATGCAGTGGATTATGTTGAAGTCATGCGGAAGTATCTGGTCGCATCCAGGGAGCGCGCAAAGATTTCTGAGGCGGAGTATTCGAACGGATATTTGTCGTTCGATAGCTGGATCATAATCGAGGATGAATTTATTCGATTCGAGAAATCTTTACTTAGCGCTACGATGAGCGCATTGAGCGCGGAAGCCGGCTGGATTCATGCGATTGGGGGGACTCTTGAGAATGAAAATGAATAAGAAACGATTGACAGTCGTTATTCTCGTTATCGTGTTCATAATTGCGGGGATGTTTATCTTCAAAAATGGAATCAAGACGGAAGCAAAGAAGGTTTTATATGAAATTATTGAAGTGCAAACAGGTTCAATACGCGCGATGGTTGCGGCCAATGGCAGCGTGGGCCCTCAAAACCGCGTTGCCGTGATTCCTCCGATCGGCGGGCGTCTGGACGAGTTACTTGTCAAAGAGGGCGATTATGTGACAAAGGGTCAGACCATTGGCTGGATAAGTTCGACAGAACGTGCCGCCCTGTTGGATGCCGCGCGCGCGGAAGATGAAGCACAGCATAAGTACTGGGAAACCGTCTACAAACCAGCCGCTCTCGTCGCTCCGATAGATGGTGAAGTCATAGTGCGTGGTGTAGAGCCTGGGCAGACTGTTAGCGCAAGCACCGGCATAGTTGTGTTGTCGAACCGGCTTATTGTGAAGGCGCAAGTAGATGAAACGGACGTCGGCAAGATCAAAGTGGGGCAGAAAGCTGTGATATCTCTGGATGCATATCCGGAAGTGAAGGCACATGGCGAAGTTTCCGCCATTTCATACGAATCAAAATTGGTCAACAACGTGGTAGTATATGAAGTAAAGATTGCAATGAAAGAAATTCCGGAAATGTTTCGTTCCGGAATGAGCGCCGAAATTAACATTGTCTACGATGAACGGCGCGACGCGGCGCTGATTCCAATTGATGCGATTGAACAGATTGATGGCAAAGCCTATGTTCATGTGCCGGACAATTCTCTGCCGAACGGGCGAAAACAGGAAATCAAGCTTGGTATGACGGACGAATTTAACAGTGAAATCCTGGAAGGTCTTGTTGTGGGCGACAAAGTTTTGATCAAGGCGGAACATTATTCGCTCTCTGCGCTGCGCAAGAAAGCAAAGAATCCGTTCCAGATGTCGTACGGAAAGGCCGGTTCAAGCAGCAGTCGTAAGGGAACCAAGCCAGGCAAATAACGTTGTGTTTTAGTACCAACGTAAAAGGGAAATACCAATCTTGATAGAGCTCAAGGGCATAACGAGGACGTATAGCAGCGGGAGCGTGAAAGTGCCCGCGTTACACACCACAGATTTAAAGATTGAACAAGGCGAATTTGTAGCGATTATAGGCCCGTCCGGCTCTGGTAAATCAACTTTATTACACATACTTGGCCTTCTCGATCGCGCGGATACCGGCTCTCATAAGTTTCTTGGCGCTGATATCGCTGATCTTGAGGAGAACGATCTTGCAATTGTCCGCAACAAATTCATCGGGTTTGTATTTCAGCAGTTCCATTTATTGCCGCGAATCAGCGCAGTTGAGAACGCCAGACTGCCTTTGATTTATGCGGGGCGCGGCAGTCACAGGCATGTCGCTGAGTCAAAAATTGCATCCGTCGGTTTGTCGCATCGCGGCATGCACAGGCCAAACGAATTGTCGGGCGGCGAACAGCAGCGTGTTGCTATCGCGCGTTCTCTTGTGAACGCACCTGTTGTTCTTTTTGCGGATGAGCCGACCGGCAATTTAGACTCAAAAAGTGAGGAAGAAATTATTCGAATTCTCGAAGGTTTGAATGCGGATGGGAAAACGATAGTGATGGTTACGCACGAACGCGAGATTGCCGATCGTGCCGGTCGAGTAATTGAAATGCGCGACGGCCGCATTGTTTCGGATGAGCGTCAAACTCAGCACAACAGCGGATCTGCAGCGTCGCAAGTTGCGCCGGTTTTGGATATCAGGCAAGTGATTGACGACGGCCGCTCGGCTGTGGCAACAGCGGAATTTCGGGATCATCTGCGGCAGGCTTTTCACGCGATGTTTTCTCATAAATTGCGCTCAGTGCTGTCAATGCTGGGCATACTCATAGGCGTGGCTGCGGTGATAGCCATGCTTGCCGTAGCAGAGGGGGCTCAAGCAATGATGCGGCAGGATCTGGCTTCATTGGGATCCAATTTGCTCGTTGTGGTGCCTGGCGCGCGGCGAATCGGAGGCGTGAGATTGCAACGTGGCGAGGTAACCAGATTTACATTAGAAGACTCGGAAAAAATCGAAATGCTGCCTACAGTAAAAAAGGCGTCAGCGTCCGTCAGGGGTGGAGTTCAGTTGGTTTACAGGAATCGCAATTGGGATACGTCGGTTTTGGGTGTGGAAGTTGATTATGCAGAGATGCGCAATTCAATTCCGGCGGTAGGACGTTTCTTCTCGCAACAGGAAGTTAGAGATCGTGGCAAGGTGGTGGTGCTTGGTACCACGGTTGTTGGTGAGTTATTCGGTGAAGAGAATCCTATCGGCAAAATGATCAAAATAAACAGGATTGGTTTCAGGGTGATCGGTGTTTTTCCGTCCAAGGGTGGCAGCGGATTTCAAGATCAGGACGATATTGTTGTGGTTCCGGTCACGACGGGAATGTATCGCTTGCTTGGAAGGCGATATGTAAATCACATAGATGTGGAAGTGGTGGAGCAGGATATGATTGAAGAGGCAAAGGAGCAGATCAGGCAACTGATGGCCAGACGCCAAAGGGCGGGCAACAGAAATCCTGAGACTGCCGCGAATATTTTTGACATGACCGAAATACAGGAGGCGCTTACGACAATGGTGAAAACAATGAGCATTCTATTGGGATCCATCGCTGCCATATCGTTGTTGGTCGGCGGCATTGGAATCATGAACATAATGCTTGTGTCTGTTATGGAGCGAACGCGCGAGATAGGACTTCGCAAAGCTATAGGCGCGCGAAGACTTGACATTATGATTCAATTTTTAATCGAATCAATTATCATGACGCTCAGCGGAGGTCTGCTCGGAATGCTTTTGGGCTCCACAATCGGAGTTACCGTGTGCAAGATTGCCGGTTGGCCGCCAAGTGTGACGATATTTTCTGTGGTTTTGTCTGTGTCTTTCTCTGTTGTGATAGGATTGGTATTCGGACTATGGCCGGCGAGGCAGGCGGCAAAACTGGACCCCATCCAGTCGTTGAGGTACGAATAGATTCAGATGGAGGAAGTCTCATGTTTGGACTGGATTTAACCGGTAAGATTGCAGTGGTGACAGGCAGCGGAAGGGGTATCGGCAAACAAATTGCCGTTATGCTGGCCGAGCATGGCGCTAACGTGGTATTGACGGCTCGAACAGATGCCGAGATTCAGAAAGTGCGGCAGGAGATATGCGATGCAGGCGGTTCAGCGGTTGCGAAAGTTGCCGATGTAACAAGTGAGGCTGCAGTTGCGGCGCTGTTCGCGTATGTTGCGTCGGAATTCGGGATGCTTGACATACTGGTGAACAATGCCGGCGTTGGTCTGTTTGGGCCTTTGGCCGAAATGCGCGCGGAGGACTTTGACGCAACCGTTGCAGTAAATATGCGTGGCACTTTTCTATGTTCGCAGCAGGCCTTACGCATGATGATACGGGCATGCGGCGGCTACATAATCAATATTGCAAGCATTGTCGGATTACGCGGGTATCCGGATCAGGCTGCGTATTCGGCCGCCAAACACGGTGTCATGGGGTTGACCAAATCGTTGGCGGCTGAAACGCAGAAGTATGGCATTCGAGTGAGCGCGATTTTGCCCGGAGGTGTTGATACGGATATGGTTCGTCGTTCGCGTCCCGATTTGGATGTTTCCGAGCTATTGCATCCGAGCGACGTGGCTCAGGCAGTAGAGTACTTGCTGTCGTTATCGGATCGGGCGTCGGTGGACGAGATATATATTCGCCGCCGCAACAGCAAGCCTTTCTAACTGCGCACTTTCATTCTTTTTCAGGCTTCCGATCAAAGCGTCTTCTGCAGAGCCATTATGCTGTATGCGGTTACCAGGACGGGATCGCCTTCCCAGAACCTGCTTGACGGATTTGTCCAGTAACCGTTGCCGTATGTCGGATCAATCTTTTGAAGCGTGATAAGCTTCTGCGCAAGTTCCTTGTGCCAGTCAACAAAAGTATTCTTTTGCCGTGGGATAAGATCCTGTCCGTAGACGTCCAGGGCTTTGGAGAGCACGTTGTAGAAGAAATAGACGCCTTCCTGTCCCATTCCCGGGTTCTCTTCGAGCGTCCAGTGTTTGGCTGCCCAGTGAAATGCCGACAGCACACGGCCGTCATTCCTCGGTACATCAGCGTACACGAGAGCCAGCAATCCGACATAGGTCATGCTGCCGTATGAACGGAACACCACGGCGCCCGCGTCATTCGTGAATGCACCGGCCTTTGATTCGCCCGGTTTATAGAAGAATCCGCCGGCGGAATCCGCGCCGGCCTTGTCGTCGTTCTGGATGGAGGCCAGGAACTTGAGTGTGCGATCCCAGTCAATGTCAACGCGTTGTTGACCGCTTGGTCTGGAGTCTTCGGCGCCGGCAGTTAACGCCATCGCTTGGACGGCATAAAACGTGTTTAACCCGTCCGTATATGGCCGTTTTGTGATACGGTCATAGCCGAATCCACCGTCATAAATATCACCTCCGAGGAGTTGACTACCGGCGATAAATTCTCGGGCCTTGAGCACGACGGGCGTCAACGACTTGTCTCCGGTTTCATGAAGGGCGGTCATACAGATCGCGGTATTGTAGTTGCTGAGACCTCCTCCTTTTCGACCTTCAACGTCAACATATATTCCGCCGTTGTCTTTCCGGCACGAAAGAATAAATTTTACAGCTTTTGCAATAACATGATCGCGCTCAGGATGTGCGCTGTGAATAAATGATTGCATTGCCAGCGCCGTAAGAGCGGGGAACTTGTTGTTTGACCATGATCCGTCGTCTCTCTGTGTTGCCGCAAGCCAGTCCAGGGCGCGGTCAATGGCGGCCTCAACCTCCCTAGCGACCGATTCGCCCAGAACGCCTGCCGGTTGAGTATATGAGACCATGCTTCGCGAATTATCAGTACTACTACCGCTTGTACGTGAATTCGCTGACAACACCGTAGCATTATTTCTGTTGTTTAATGTGCTTACCGTGCTGACCGGATCATCAGGCTTGGCTGTTACCTTTGGTCGTGACCTGTATACGAACAGGCCGGCCAGGCAGAATGCGCATAAAACAGCAGCTATTACGATGCTTTTTCTCATAGTTGATCCTTTCAATAAACACGATGCGAACCTATAGTATAAACGGACGAAGCGCAAATGTTATTAGGCATCGGCAGAAAGGTATTGGTTATGAATAGAATTTGTTGCGCATGTTTAATCCTGGCGCTGTTCCCAGGCTGCAAGCCGTTAAGAACGTTATTGGCGCCAGAAAACGATACCGTGTCGCAGCGGGAGCAAACAGACAACGCAGGCGAGGAGGAAACATATATGATCAAAGAGCACAAAAGCGGCGAATGGTCTCCTGAATTAAGCAACTCTGAGAAGCAAACATTGTTTAAGATAGTTGAGGATACATTGAACTGGTGCGTCAACGGATCAAGTGAGCCGTTTTCGTTTGACCAATACACATTGACGGACAAAATGAAGAAAGACACGGCTACTTTCGTTACGCTCAAAATCAATGGCATGTTGCGCGGCTGTATCGGATCGCTCATACCTGCTGATCCGATGTACAAATCCGTACACGAAAACGCGGTTCTGGCGTCAATGCGGGATCATCGGTTCAGACCGGTTGCTCCGCGCGAATTACCGACCATAGAGGTTTATATATCCATCTTGAGTCCGATTGTGCCTATTGACTCCCTGGAAAAATTCAAGATCGGCGAACATGGCATAATACTGACGAAAGGCAGGGCACGAGCCGTATATTTGCCTGAAGTGGCGGTTGAACAGAAATGGAACAAAGATCAGACGTTATCGTCGTTAAGCGAGAAGGCCGGCTTGGACGGCGACAGTTGGCGACAAGGCGCATCGTTTCAGGTTTTTTCAAGCGTGGTTCTTTCCAAGTAATAGAATCTTTTGACGGTGAGAAGGAGCCATGACGATATTCCTCAGCCAGCGGTTGCGAATGCAGACCGCGATGTTTCTGATCGGCAGTTTTGCGACATTGTCGCAGGTGCTTCTGCTTCGGGAAATGCTAACCGCTTTTTGGGGCAGCGAGTTAGTGATAGGAATTGTCTTGGCGAGTTGGCTTGCCGGCATAGGGCTTGGCGCGTTTTCGGGACGGCTGGTTGTTGTTTTGGCTTCGACAAACGCCGGCAAACGCGCGTGGTTGACGGCGTTACTTATCGTAATGACTGTGTGTATTCCTTTTCAGGTCTATGCGATAAGAGTGGTGCGCTCCATACTGAATGTGCCTGTAGGCGAATATACTTCTTACGGTGCGGCGCTGCTTGCCAGTGTGTTCGTGTTCATTCCCGGATGTTGGGCCATTGGTTGTTCGTTTCCGTTGGTATGTGGAATGCTGGCTGAAGATACCCAGGCGAGACGGGAAAAATCGCCGGCCGGCATTGTGTACATCTGGGAAGCGATCGGTAGCACAATGGCGGGGCTTGCCGCCTCGTTCGTTCTGCTGCCTTTCTTAAGTCCGTATAGAATTGTTTTAATAGCGATTTCGGTTTCTATGGCGGGCGTTGTTGTTGTGGCTGTGCGGTGGTTTGTTATGACTATGTTCGCTGTTCTGGCGGCAGTAACAGTGTCACTGGCGTTGTTCTTTCCGACACAACTTGTTGGTATCGAAAACAAATTCGTCGAGTCACGATGGCGCGCGTTTGGTGTTATTTCCGACAATTCGGATTGGAATGCGGACAGGGTAAAAATACACGACTCGCGAGATACCATATATCAGAACCTTGCCGTTATCGCTGTTGAAGACCAATTTGTATTATATGCCAACGGCCAGGTGGTTTTTGTATTTCCGGATAAAGTTGGTTATGAAGACTCGGTTCATTTTATCATGGCTCAAAACCCCTTTGCGTCCAGCGTATTGCTTATTGGGGGCAACCCTGTAGGTGATGTTCCTGAACTGTTGAAATACCCGATATCGCGGCTGACGTATGTTGATCTTGATCCGGGTATTCGCGAGATTGTGCGAAGAACTGTGCCGCATCTTTACGGCAATGTAGCGGCGGATCCAAGGATCGAATGGTTGTCGGATGATGCGCCGCATTTTGTGAAGCGATGCAAGCGGAAATTCGATATTGTGCTGATTCGCGCGCCTGCCCCAAGCACGGCGTTAGCCAACCGATTTTACACCAAGGAATTTTATGAGGACGTTTCAAGATTATTGACGATTCGTGGATTTATGTACACGGAACTTCATTCATCCGAACGGCTGCAATCGGAAGCGCTGGATTTGGCGGCATCAGTATATGTAACGTTGAAGGAAGTGTTTGGGGTAGTGTTGGTAACCGCCGAATCTCAAAACCGGTTTTTTGCGTCGCGAGATGCGACATCGGGATTGACATTTAACAGGAAAATATTGAGGGACAGAAGTTTGGCGGCGAATCCGGATACCGTTTTTTTTAATCCGGAGTATTTTCTATACAGGGATGAGATAAGCGCGGACAAAGTTAAGCATCTTGAAGAACGCTTGGCGAATGTCGGCGCAAGCGCGAATACAATGGCCGCGCCCATCGCTCACTATTACAACCTTCTTTTGACGGCGCGCGTCACAGGGTCGAAAGCTCTTAACATTTTGTCGGTATTGAAACGCGTCGGCTATCAGTATGTCCTATGGTTATGCGGCGTAATGGGCATGGCATGTCTTTTCATGGGTGTGCTGTTGGGGAGATTTGTTCGTGATGTCGCAGTTGGTCGGTTCTGGTCGCGGATGATGACTGGAATTCTGATGGCGACGACAGGTTTCTGTGGGATGGCGCTGGAAGTACTCTTTATTTTTGTGTTTCAAGGCATGTATGGATATGTATACACCAAAATGGGCGCGATTTTTGCAGTGTTCATGTTGGGCTTAATTGCAGGAGCATGGCTTGGAAGAATTATTGTGGGTAAGAACAGAAGCGTTCGATTGACGGCGATATTGTTCGCACAGGCGGTTATGTGTGCTTTGGTGATTACTGCGCCCCGTATTATGAAGTTGGAATCGTTCATGCCGGACATCGCACTGACGTTTATTGAGCCCGTGATCTATACTATAATTGCTCTGTTAGGATGCGGGGTAGGAATGGTTTTTCCGCTTGCGAACAGGATTTATACCGATTCCGGCGGGAGTGTTAATGCTGCGGCCGCTATTACAGACGCATCGGATCATATTGGCGCAGCTATCGGCGGATTATTGACTGGTGTGGTAGTTGTTCCGGTTTACGGAGTGAGTGGGGCTTCTATTATTATTGGATCGGTGTTGTTAGTGGGGGTGTTGTGCGCGATATCTGCGTTTGCCGCGTGTAATTGAGAAAGTGCGATCACGTTTTATACCCATACGCCAGGTATGATTGTGCCGCACTTGTGGCATTTTCCGCTTTTCATGCTATTACTCAATACAGAATGACCATGTCGGTCAATGACGAGCGCTTTACAATTCGGGCAGTACGTATTTTCGCTGTCCATTCCTGGTATGTTTCCGCCGTAGACGAAATTACAACCTTGATCCATTGCAATTTTTCTAACACGACTGAGCGTGGCTGCCGGTGTAGGAGGCAGGTTTTGAAGTTTGTAGGACGGATGGAAACGGGTGAAATGCACCGGGACATTCGAGCCTAAATTTTTTACGATCCAATCGGACATTTTTTTTATCTCGTCGGA
>JAFGTH010000108.1 GCA_016934225.1 Lentisphaerota bacterium
AAGAGATTTCTAAAAGAATCTCCCGGAGAGTTTTTCTCTCGCATCAATCGCGCTTATGGGGGTTGGCAGCAATCCTATTTTTTAACCAATATTGCTATTGCCGTGATGACAGCAATTACTCCGAAAAGTATCATCACTTTCCTAATCTGTGGGCATACGGCGAACCGACTTGATTTCCTGCTGAAGGGTTATACAATTGAGGGTTATCGCGATCTTGCTTAGCTTCATCAATGAGGTCTTGACGTACACCAGCTGCGCCTGGTGCGACAAGCTTGCCGGCACCAAATATGATTCCTCCAATAACAACGAGGCTTAAACCAGCACTCAGTATCGTATCCGGTCTGAATATCTCTTGAATCCACTGGCTTGCACTTTTGTCATATATTCACTTCCTGCCAACGATAAGAATTACCGTTTTCAAACGGCCATCTACAACCTTTTAAAATACGGATCAATTCTCTGGTTCGGTCTTCCCCTCTTGTTTTCCTGTGATCTCGCTCTTTATCTTGAGAATCTGGAAGTTGATTCCGAGCATGATTCCACATGCAATAAGAACGATGAATCCGCTACCGACAGTCTTCCACAGGATGATCTCGTCAATCTCCGCCCAGATAGCAATCAAAAAGAGTATGGTGGTGAAAAGGACACAGATTGCTGATGTGACATATAGAAAGCGATTGAACGTCTCCATCAATTTATCTCCTATGACCAAATGGATTTGCGTCTGACCACAGTCTGAGGAGAGTTTGCTCTCCGCGAGGTTGTTTGGTCAAGTCACTTGTTCTGCCTTCTTTCACCAGAGCGTCCGAATGTGCCTGTATTCACGCATCGTCCTGTCCTTTATCAGGACGGTGGCGTTTTCTTCTCTGGCAGTTGCTGCGATAATCTGATCGGCAGGATCGCCGTTGAAAGGCTGCGGCAATGATGTGGAACGATACGCTATTGAGGGAGTCAGGGGGACGAGTCGCAGTTTCGGCATGTCCAAGGCTTCGGCGATCCATTCCTCCGGGCTACAGACAATGCCAAGTCGCTCTTTTTCGAGAAGCCTGCTGAACTCCCCATGGGGGAATAGCTGAAAGAAGAATCTCGTCATATTCCTTGGGAGATGACAAGAGCGCCTTGACCTTGGCGGAGAGCTTTTGGGGATGCATGTTCCACCAGATCCAGACATGCGTATCCAGGAGGAACGTCATTTGCACGCACTCCACATCTTGTCTCCAAGGGGAGAGACGATGTTTGTCTCAAACAGGAGGGCATTCGCCAGTTTCCCGGATGCAGGTTTGCCGGCAGTAAACGGGTTAACTTACGCCAGGGCCTTACCCCGTTTTGTCACAACGACGGGCTCCTTCGTTTTTGCGACGTCTGCCAGTATCTGCAAGGCGTGAGCTTTGAATTCGGTTATCGCCAGTGTTTTTTCATAATGCGATACCTCCAGCATCAGTCAATATAGTCAGTTTAAATGGTCATGTTAAACAATAATTCCCGATTCTCTTTTTGGGCAGAACGTGTGAATAGAGTGAAGTCCATGGTTGTCAAGTTCTGTAAACATCTTTCCTACACGGATACGGTACGTTGCTTCGCCGCTGTATAGTTTTTTGAAACCATGAGGGCATGGGTTTAATGATAAGGCTGCAGCTGCGGCCGCAATGCGAGTTACGGTTTGTTGGTCAAGACGTTTGAGTTCTTGTAAGGCCGGATGATTTCCAATCAATCTGGCAGATAGCCGTTTGGCGTCGTCTGCATGGATATTTGTCCTGCACACTTTATCGTATCTATTTTTTCAGTGGCTCATGGTCGGCATATCGGCCAAGTCGTAGTAGGCGATCATGTAGGGATGAGTTTCGTCATATTCGGTTAGAGTTTTAGGATTTTTACACAGGCCAACCTCACGAATCTCTGCGCCGACGCGATCCAGTCGGTTATCACCCAGTGCACACCGAAATTTCTCGGCTACCGCCTCGATGTCGGCGACAATCTCGGGATGCTTGTCATAGACATTATGGGTTTCGCCTATATCGTCGCGCAGGTTGTAAAGCCCCAACGACACTTGGTTGGCTTTGCAGAAATGCAGTTTCCAGTCGCCTTTACGCACAGCCTCAAGGTTGGGTCCTTGATAATAGACAAAGACATCCCGTTTGGGAGATCTTCCATTCAAGAGGGTGTCGACAAGGGAGATGCTGTCAAGCTGTTTATCCGCCGGTAGTGGTGCGCCGGTGATTTCGGCTAGGGTGGCAAAAAAATCTATGGCGGAAGTTATTCCTTCGCAAGTCGTTCCAGCGGCGATTTTACCTGGCCAGCGCATAATGCATGGAACTCTCTGTCCGCCCTCCCATGTTTCCGCTTTGGTGCCGCGTAATGGTGCGTTGCTGCCGCCCTCATTTCTATTCCTGGAACCGTTATCAGAAGTAAAGATAACCAGCGTTTCGTCTCGGATGCCCAAGCGGTCCAATTCTGCATCAATCATGCCCATTGCCCAGTCAATGCAGGCAACGGCACCGCCATAAGCGCCATTGCGCGAGGTATCGAGAAATTGCTTTGGAACAAACAACGGCACATGCACATACATATGCGCCAGATAGAGGAAAAATGGGTTATTTCGTTTTCGGCGCATAAATTGCAGAGATTCATCCACATACCTTTCCGTAATACCGCGCTGATCCGGCTGCTGTTGGATGACTTCATCGTTGCGTAGAAGCGGCAGTGGCGGATTTTTGAAATTATTACTCGCCTGTCGTCCCATGTCATTACTGAATGGAATCCCAAAGTATTCATCAAACCCATGGTTTGTCGGGAGAAATTCCGGCTGATCCCCGCAGTGCCATTTACCGACTATTTTTGTGTCGTAACCGACTTTTTTCAATTGTTTAGCGATGGTTGACTCCTTCGGATTAAGACCTTGCGCTTGGCCTGGATGAAGTACTTGATAGTTGGCCAAGCCTATTCGTTGTGAATAGCAACCTGTCAACATTGCAGCGCGAGAAGCCGAACACACAGATGCTGCCATGTAAAAATTCGAAAATCGCACTCCTTCTGCTGCAAGTTTGTCAATGTACGGTGTATCATTACGAGTGGATCCATAACAGGCCAAATCGCCGTAGCCGAGATCGTCGCAATTGATCAGAATAATGTTTGGTTGCTTGGCATTGTCATAATGGCTTTTCATAAAGTTATTTTCCTTTTTTGCAAAATATAATATTGAAAATCAGTTTTTTAAGAATCACATACCGGTTAACAACAATTCAATCAAAAAGCTGCCTTAATTGGCCTGAACTCGTGACATAAGCAGGTTAACCATGAACGGGGGCAGTTGGCACCGGCATTATTTGGTACTGAATGATTTCCGTTTAGAATTGCTCAATCGAGAACGTAAGAGGGTAATGACTGAACACAATAATCCTGTTATGCAATTTGTGTGTTCGAGCAGATTCGATACGTTTTCTCAATATCCGCAGCCTATCGCACTTTATTTTGTTCAATGCGTTTCTTGATAATGCCTTCCGCTATGGCAAAAGGAACAGCTTCATAGTGTTCAAAGCTCATTGTGAAGGAACCGCGTCCCTGGGTCAGGGTTCGAATGGTGTTTGCATAGCCGAACATTTCGCTCAACGGCGCCATGGCTCGTGTGATTCTGATGCCCTCACGTTCATCCATTGATTCTATGCGACCGCGTCGTTTGCAAATGGAGCCTGACACGTCGCCGACATATTCTTCGGGCGATATTACTTCGAGCGACATGATTGGTTCGAGGAGTTCGGGGTGAGTTTGCATAAAAAGCTGCTTGAAACACATTCGCCCGGCTTCCATAAACGCAAACTCGCTGGAATCTACATCGTGGTACGAACCATCGAAGACTATGACCCTTATATCAACAACCGGATATCCGGCAAGGGGCCCTTTCTGAAGGGCGGCTATGACGCCTTTTTCAACCGATGGAATGTATTCGGAAGGAATGTGTCCTCCTTTGACCTCATTGAGGAATTCGAAGCCGTTTCCGGGTTCCATCGGTTCCAGGCGCATACAGACATGGCCGTATTGACCTCTACCGCCTGTTTGTTTGACATGTTTGTATTCGCCTTCGACTAGAGAAACGGCTGTCTCGCGATATGCTACTTCCGGACGACCTACGTTGGCTGTAACCAAAAACTCGCGTTTGAGTCGTTCTACCAGCACCTCGAGATGAAGCTCGCCCATTCCGGAAATGATGGTTTCTTTTGTTTCGGAGTCATAAGAAACGATAAATGTTGGATCTTCATCGGACAAGTGCTGGAGCGCGTCAATCATCTTGTCGTTATCTGTCCGGCTTTTCGGGCTTATACTGATAGATACGACCGGCGCCGGGAATTCTATGGATTCAAGCAATATCGGATTGTCTTTGCAGCAGAGCGTATCTCCTGTGCGCGTTTTGCTCAACCCGACGACTCCGACAATATCTCCACATTGAGCCATGTCAATGGATTCCTGACGATTGGCGTGCATTCGTATGATACGTCCGATACGTTGTTCCTGATCTTTGGTGCTATTGTAGACGACAGTGCCGGATTTTACCTGTCCGGAATAAATTCGTATGAGAGTCAGTTTGCCCATATGCTTGTCGGCGACGATTTTGAACGCGAGCGCTGAAAATGGTTCGTCGGCCGAATGTATGCGCTGGATTTTGTCATTCTTAGCGTGAATAGTCGGCGGCAGATCTGTCGGGGACGGAAGAAAATTGACGATTCCGTCCAACAATCGTTGTATACCCTTGTTTTTGAATGCGGAACCGCAATAAACGGGAATGATATGACGCGCGATGGTTGCTTTTCTTATTATTCCCAATATTTCTTTGTCGCTCAGATCGTCTGTTTGTAGGAATTTTTCCAAGAGTTTGTCGTCCTGTTCCGCGCTTTTTTCGACGAGGTTGGCGCGCCATTTCTTTGCTTTTGCTAACTTATTTGTCGGGATCTCTTCCTCGCGAAATGTTGTTCCCTGATTCGTTTCGTCATAATAGACGGCTTTCATCGTCAGAAGATCAATAATGCCTTCGAATTGGTTTTCCTTACCGATGGGAACAACCATGGGCACTGCATTTGCACCGAGTGTAGTCTGAATGTTCTCGAGCACGCCGAAGAAATCCGCGCCAATCCGGTCCATCTTATTGATAAACGCGATTTTAGGCACGTTATACTTCTCGCTTTGTCGCCAGACCTGTTCGGATTGAGGTTGTACTCCGCCGACTGCGCAAAACAGAGCAACGGCACCATCGAGTATTCGAAGACTGCGTTCTACTTCGACCGTGAAATCTACGTGTCCCGGGGTATCAATCAACGTGATCTGATGATCCTTCCATTCAGTGGTGGTGGCTGCGGAAGTTATGGTAATGCCTCGTTCCTGCTCTTGATCCATCCAGTCTAGTACGGCCTCGCCATCGTGGACTTCTCCCATCTTGTGAATCTTGCCGGAATAGAACAGTATCCGTTCGCTTACCGTTGTTTTGCCGGCATCAATATGCGCCATGATGCCTATGTTTCGTATTTTATCCTGTGTCATAATATGTCTTGTTTTCGATGTTTAACTGGAATGTTCGCAAAAAGCGAAGACTATGCGTATATTCATGCTTTCACGCAACAAGAAAAATTCGGCGTTGATTTTCGCATGGTTTCTAATTTTTTCGAATGATCTTGCCGTCTAGACAACGCTGTCGTTTTTCTCACGTGAACTTTGAAAGCAAACATGTTAAACTTCATCAAATCGCTACCGATTGCTTGGATAAAGCGAACAAAACGCGCAACCGGAGCAAAAATTGGACGAATTGTGTTCCAAGAGGAAGACAAACGAATTATTTGACATATTTCCTGAAGGAAGAGCCGGGCATAAACGTCTAGTAATTGAACCGGACAAGATCGAGGGTCACAGATGCAAACTGCGACGGCAGATGGCGGCCGCGGCGGATCAAGCCGAACGGATGATATGGAGACGATTGTGTCTGAACACGAAACAGCGCTTCTTCGCTATGCCGCTCGATTGTTGAACAATGCGTCTGATGCTCAGGATGTTGTTCAAAATGTATTCATAAAACTGTTTCAGCAATGGAGAGAAGGCGCTCGTCCGACCGCCCAACTAAAGAGTTGGTTGTTTAGAGTGACCCATAATGAAGCGGTTGATTATATTCGTCGCGAATCGCGGTTAAAAATATTACACGAGAAACAATTGAATGATCCGACGGCAGAATGTCCTGACGGACGCAATTGCGCGATGTCTGTGGAAGAGAAACGACAATTAATCCTGGCGCATTTACGAAGGTTATCGGACAGCGAACAGCAGGTGGTGTTGCTAAGGCTGGATGCAGGGCTTTCGTACAGAGAAATCGGCGGTATAACAGGACGGAGCGAAGGGAATGTGGGGAATATTCTGCATCATGCGGTGAAGAAGCTTGCAGCTGCGGTGCGGCAGGAGGCGATTCATGAGATGTGAGCGGGCAGGAAGGCTTGTGCACGCCGACGTCAGAGCGCAACAAAGAAAGCAGTCAGTGAATATGAAGCAATTTTCGAACTTGGGACTTTGAACCTTGAACTGTAACGAAGTTAGACAACAACTAACCCGGTATTTACTGGGCGATCTTGGCAAGGCGGACACAGATGAGATTAAAACACATCTCGAAAATTGCGTCGGCTGCAGGGCGGCTGCGCACGAAATTGAACCGACCCTTGATCTTTTGCGCGATGCCCTTGCAGCCGATACTGCAATACCGATCAAATTAACGGAGACGCATCGCGTAAAAATACGACAGTCGCTACCGGCAGTCGGGCGGGCTCTGAAACAGAAAAGACACGGAAACGTTGAGAATGCGTGGCCGCTTGCGTGGCTATTTAAGCCTCAGACCAACTTGGCGCGGTTCGCAGCGATGATTTTTGTTCTCGCCACAGTGGTGGGGGGGCTTCTGATGTTGCCGGTTGTCAGCGTGTCGAGAGGACGTGATCGAAGAACCGGATCTATGAGCAATCTGCGTCAGATTGATAAAGCAAAAATGTACAAATTGGATCACGGTAGAGAACTTGATGCATTGGAAGATTTGACAAAATACGGTGCTGAGAAAGCATTTGTTGATACTGAATCAGGAGGGCGTATCGAGTACTTGGGCAGTCAGGATTCCGACGAGCGTTCGGACGAGGCAGTAGCCGTTGATCAACGCAAAGATGGAGTGAATGTGCTATGCCACGACGAATCTGACGCATGGTATTCGGCAGATGATGATATAACGGGCAAGGCTGCAAATCGCTCCCCAATGGAGCCGACGAGGAGACTCAAGGTGAGACCGTCGTCTTTGGTTGAGGAGTCTCGTCGGTTTCCGCGTCGTTCGGAACTGCAACTTGACGAAATATCTCCAGTGAACGCTCCAATGTTCCAGTCTTTGGAAGGCGTTGCCAAGGAGTCCGATGTGTATGCGGCAAAAAACAAATTGACGCGTGTTGGGGATCATAAAGGAATAACAAGTCCATGCGATTCCTCGGTTATGCCGGCGGCGGGAATGGGGGATGGAGAGATGGTCACATCGTCGGAGTGGAAACGCGAACGGACAGAGGCAACCAAACGGCAGGATCGCAGTGAGGAATCCGAAACGCGACTTCGTCGCTCACCAGCAATGTCGCAACAAAATCTTTCCATGATGAAACTGGGCAGTCGGCCGACGTCACATACTGTACAGGCGGACATGGGAAAACCGGCGAGCGCATTAACGTTGTCTGGGAAGAGTAACAGTCAACGAATTCCAGATTCCGGGCAATTGTCCGATGAACGCAATGAATATAAAGAAGTCCGAATTGCCGAGCCGTTTGCGGATGCGTTGACTGGACGGGCAGATCCGAAAATTCAGACTGAGGGAGATGTGTGCTTCAGCCCTGCTCCGACAGCGTTCGACTCAGTTGCTATGGTTAAGAGTCCTATGATTATGAAGGGTATTTACGGAAGTCGAACGCCGGGTTCTCGCGGCTCTGCCCTCGGGCAATATGGCGGCAGTGCGACTACGGAAGAGAGTGTGCTTAGATCATTGCGCTGGTTGAAGACGAAGCAGAGACGGGACGGTTCCTGGGGCGGCAGTGTGGCTGATACAAGTGTCGGCCTGTTGGCATTCCTGGCTCATGGTGAAACGCCCGCTTCCAGCGAATTTGGCGAGACAACAGAGAAAGCGATTCGCCATCTTGCAGCAACCGTGCGTCAGGATGGACGGTTGTCCGACAACCCAGAGGAACATGCCAAGGCTGTCTATGCGCTGAATGAAGCATATGCCCTGACTCGTTTGCCGATACTGCGAAATGTTTCAGAGAAGGCCGTGCGCGCCATGATCGAGAATCTGTCGTCTGGGCAGGAAGTTACCGGTTGGGATGCTTCGGCGCTCAAAGCAGCACAGATGGCAGGAGTGGAGCCGAGCGGCATAAATGAAGCAATTAGCATTGTCGTTCAAAAATTGCAAGAAAGAGATTCGGCCGATGCTGCGCTTGGCCTTCAAATACTTGGCGCGGCAGACGACGCTGAAGTGATCGAGAAAATTCATACTGTTGCGGACGATAAGATAATTATAGCCGGAAGAAACAAGCTTGAAGATGTATATTTTGCAAATCAGGCTGCGTTCCATCAGGGCGGTGCAACATGGCGCAATTGGAACAAAGCGCTTTCCCCTCAGCTTGTGAAAAGCCAGATTGTGTTGTCGAAACAAGTAAACGGAAAGAAAAGCACAGGTTTCTGGGGTGCTATCAATGGAGAGGAAGATCCGGACACAATCTACAATACAGCGCTGGCGTCTCTAATATGCCAGGTGTACTACCGTTATCTTCCGACATTCCGTAGTGGCGGGGCGAGAGACAACCTCATTGTTGATGACAGGGAAATTGAGATAGAAATAGATTTCGAACACAAACCGGAAGAAGATCCTGATGGCCCGAGGTTCAAGGCAGTTGGTGTTAATCCATTTGTTCGAACAAAGGATCAGGCGTTTTCCACTTTTGCGATTGATGTGGATACCGCAGCTTACACACTCGCTCGAAACTACATGTTGCGTGGTTATCTGCCGCCAGCGGAATCAGTGCGGACTGAGGAATTTATCAATTTCTTTGACTATGCGTACAAGCCTCCTGAAAAAGGCACGTTTGCCGTCTACACCGACGTTGCGCCGTCGCAGTTCGGGCGCGGCTTGCACATGCTGAAAATAGGCGTCAAGGGACGACGGCTTGGACGCGAGGAACAGCGCCGGGCGGCATTGACTTTTGTGGTGGACACCTCCGGATCCATGAACACGCTTGATCGGATCGGACTGATTAAAACATCAATGACAATGCTGCTCGACAGACTTGATCCTGACGACGTTGTGTCAATTGTTCAATTCGGGTCGCACGCAAGGATTGTTCTCGAGCATGTACTCGCAGCCAAGAGGGCAATAATACTTACCGCCATAGATCGTCTTCAGGCATCGGGGTCAACCAATTTGGAAGAGGCTATGAGGCTTGGATATCTTGTAGCGATTCGGAACTTTGTCAGCGGCGGGTCTAATAAGGTTCTGGTCTTGTCAGACGGAGCAGCGAATTTAGGCGCAAATGCAGCGGAAGAAATTCTTAACGATGTGGCAAAGTACAAGAAACAAGGCGTTCAGTGTTTTGTGTTTGGGTTTGGAATAGGCACATATAATGATTCCATGCTTGAGACATTGGCAAACAAGGGTGATGGAACGTACAATTTTATTGATTCCGAAGACGAAGCGCGCCGACTGTTTGTTGAGGAGTTCGGGGCGACTCTGAACACAATTGCATCTGACGTGAAAATTCAAGTGGAATTCAATCCTGCTTATGTGAATCAATATCGTCAACTTGGTTATGAAAACAGGCAGCTCACAAAGGAACAATTTCGGGATGACGCGGTTGATGCGGGTGAAGTTGGATCGGGTCAGTCGGTGACGGCGCTCTATGAGGTTAAATTGGAGAAGACCGGCCAGCAGCCAAAACCAGCGTCAGTGAGTGAAGTTGTTATTGCTATTGTGCGGGTTCGGTACAGACGAACGGACACCGGCGCGATAGAGGAGATGGAACATCACATACGGCGATCATCAGTTAAAGAAAATTTTGAACAGGCTGATGTTCAGTTCAAACTGGCTGTTGCTGTTGCGGAATTTGCCGAGATTCTGCGCGGTTCGCCTTATGCCGAAAGCGAATTTGAAAGTGTGGCGAAAGTGCTAAGACCGGTTGCGCTGGAGTTGAATCTTGACGAACGGGTTCAGGAATTGACTCGACTTGTGAGTGGGGCAAGAGGCATGAGCAGGGGGGCGAGTCCGGAGCAGCGCTAGTCGCTTGGCTGGAGCAGTGCGGACACTGCCAGGCCGGCGCGCAAGCGCATGCTCCTCTTGAGGGGATATGGTATATGGAGATGAACATATAATG
>JAFGTH010000109.1 GCA_016934225.1 Lentisphaerota bacterium
ATGCGCCGGCGACAAAATGTATCCTCCGTCCTTTCCAAACGCGAGCAGTTCTCTGGTTTCTCTTCGCACGTCGTCGGGTGTTCCGTACGGCAGTGTGCGCTGGGTGGACAACCCGCCGTGAAACGCCAGACGGCCCCGGTATCGGCGGATCAAGTCAGCAACATCCATAACTTCCGGCTGGAAAGGATTGAAACAATTCAGGCCTATTCCGATCAAATCATCGAAAAGTTCGTCAACATCCCCGCATGAATGAATTGACACATATTTCCCGGCATCCCGCACCACTCCATACATCCGTTTTAATTCAGGATAGATGAACTCTCGCCATAGCACCGGCCCCATTTGGAGCCCTTTCTGCTGGCCCCAGTCATCCCCAAAATGGACGGCATCTATATCGAACTTGAGCGCCTTCTTTACTTGCGCGATGTTGTAATCGGCGATTGAACGAAGCAACTCGTGCACAAATGCCGGATGTTCGATGAAGTCGAGCATCAGATTCTCCATTCCGCGCAGCGTCCATGCGCGTTCGTACAGAGAGAATCCCAGCAAAAAAACTCTGAAGCGATCTCCATGCGCTTTTATTTTATCCGGTATATCCGCAAAAAAACGCTGATCTTCCGGGTCGGGGAAACTGTATCCGGTTAAGTCAGGTTCAGGCAACAGAGGTTTTTCCACGTTTCCAATGTCCCTGTCGATACTTCTGTCCCAGACAACCCCGAAGACGTCCCGGACCCGATGATTGCCCAAGTCTTCAAAAAAGCCTATATCACTGCCAAGCCCGAGAATATGATTCTGCAAGCAGGTATCCAGATCCTGCGTTCCATAATGCTGAACAAGCTTTTCCTTCGCCTCCACAGTGAACGAGAAAGACCACGGCACATAAGGCGGAGTTTCACCGGCAAATAC
Source organism: Lentisphaerota bacterium (assembly GCA_016934225.1). Classification (GTDB taxonomy): domain Bacteria; phylum Verrucomicrobiota; class Kiritimatiellia; order UBA8416; family JAFGTH01; genus JAFGTH01. The sequence continues at coordinate 907 of JAFGTH010000109.1, forward strand.
CGCATTGATTACTTGTCGTTTTGTCATATTCCGGTCTCCATTGCCGAACAGCGTTTTTTGACTAACAGGTGTTTACACTATGCCGGGCTTACCCGCGAAATTCAATTCTTTTGTCGGTCGAACGTTCCGCAAATCCCGTTTGCGTTCTGCTATCCGTTCATGGTCGGCATATCGGCTAAATCGTAGCAGGCGATCATGTATGGATGGTTTTCGTCGTATTCGGTTAACGGCTTGGGGTTCTTGCACACGCCTACTTCTCGAATTTCCGAGCCGGAACGGCCCAGCCGGCCGTCTCCGAAAATCCTTCTAAATTCTTCGGCCTCCGTTTCGAGTTCGGCGACAATCTCAGGGTGCCTGTCGCAGACATTATTGGTTTCGCCCACGTCATCGTGCAGGTTATAAAGTTGAGGAGATGGCAGGTTGTTGACGTTGTCGGGCGCGACACACCAGCCGATTCTGCAAAAGTGCAGTTTCCAGTCGCCCTTTCGCAATGCCTCGAGATTCCTTCCGTAGTAGTAGGCAAAAACATTCCGTTTGGTGGGTTTTCCTTCAAGTATTGCGTCCGTCATGGAGATGCTGTCCAATTTTACGTGCTCCGGCAACGGCGCGCCGGCAAGCTCGGCAAGCGTTGCAAAAAGATCAATGGCAGATGCGATCCCTTCGCAGGTTGTCCCCGCGGCGATTTTACCGGGCCAACGCATTATACAGGGAACTCTTTGTCCACCTTCCCAGGTTTGTGCCTTGGTGCCGCGTAGCGGCGCGTTGCTACCGCCCTCATCTCGAGCCCTGGAGCCATTGTCGGAAGTGAAAATAACAAGAGTTTCGTCCTTGATGCCCAATCGTTTCAGTTCCGCCTCAATCATGCCCATTGCCCAGTCAATACAGGCGACAGCTCCGCCGTATGCGCCGTTGCGCGAAATGTCGAGAAACTGCTTGGGAATAAACAGCGGCACATGAACATACATGTGCGCCAAATACAGAAAAAACGGGTTCTTTCTGGGCCGACGCATAAATTGCAGACATTCATCTACATATCGTTCGGTAATCCCGCGTTGATCCGGCTGTTGCTGGATGACCTCGTTGTTTCGAAGAAGCGGCAATGGCGGGCGATCAAGCCTGGTCACCTGGCGACCCATGTCGTTGCTGAACGGAATCCCGAAATATCCGTCAAATCCATGATTGGTCGGCAAAAATTCCGGCTGATCGCCGCAATGCCACTTGCCGACGATTTTCGTGTCGTAGCCGACTTTTTTCAATTGTTTCGCGATGGTTGACTCTTTCGGGTTGAGTCCCTGCGCCTGGCCGGGGAAAAGCACCTGGTAATCGGCAAATCCGATTCGTTGCGAATAACAACCGGTCAACATTCCCGCGCGCGACGTGGAACACACCGGAGCGGCCATATAAAAATCCGTGAACCTTACCCCCTCTTCCGCCAGTCTATCCAGATGCGGCGTGCTGTTGCGTTTCGATCCATAACAGGCCAAATCGCCATAGCCGAGGTCATCGCAATTGATCAGGATGATGTTGGGTTGCCTTGCTTTGTGCCGCTTGTCGTTCATGGGTTGTTTTTCTCCGAATGTTGTGTAAAAACAGGTTGTTTCCTGATCATCATTGCGTTGCAATCCGCGTGCTAGCGCTTTCCATGATTTTCTTGAGACGAGCAGACATTCTCTCCGTTCTTTCGCCATGGTCGCTTGCAAGATTTCTGATTTGCCCGATATCCTCAGATAGATCGTAAAGTTGAGGTATAGGCGAATTCCCCATTTCCGTTTTGCAATACTCGTTTACCGCAGGACCTTCATATGGAGGAATAAATACCCAGTCCTTCTGCCTTAAAACGGTCTTCTTCTGTTTGCCCTCTACGACCAATTCATCGCGCCCTCTATTGCTCCTACCTAGCAGCGCGTTAAGAACATTGATGCTGTCCGGCGCTTCGATATTTTCAAGCGCTTGCCCTGTCAGAGAGGCGAATGACGCATAAAAATCAACATGACTAACGAGTGCATCCGTCTCGTCCGTATCTACATTACCGGGCCAACTGACAATAAACGGAACGCGCGTGCCACCATCGAACATACTGTATTTGCCGCCTCGCAATGGGCCCGCCGGTTTATGCGATCCGTTCAGTTCCTCAGCCCAATCCTCATAACCGTCATCAAGCACTGGACCGTTATCACTGGAGAAAATCACAATCGTATTTTCACGAATCCCCAGTCGTTCCAGCGTATTACATATCTCTCCAACGCACCAATCCATCTCGACGATCACATCACCGCGCGCGCCAAGCGCAGTTGCTCCTTTGAAACGAGGGCCCGGCAAGCGAGGCACATGCGGCTGATGAAATGCGTAATAGAGAAAGAACGGTTTATCCTTGTTTTCTGAAATAAACTCAACAGCCTTTTCAGCAAAGACTTCGGCCATGGTTTCGTCATTCCACAGCGCCGCTTTGCCGCCGCGCATATGTCCGATCCGGCTAACCCCGTTAACAATGGACGCATCATGGCCATAACTGAAACTCATCTTCAGTAGTTCGGGATTATGCCGCCCTGTCGGTTGACCTGAAAATGCCTTATCCCAATCGTAGGTCACCTCTATAGGGTCGTTCGGATCAAGACCGACCACCTTTCGATTTTCCAAGTAGACACAGGGGACCCGATCATTGGTGGCTGCCATTATGAAAGAATAATCAAATCCAACGTCATTCGGGGTAAGGCTTATTTCTCGATTCCAGTTTATGTCATCTTTGCCGAGGCCGAGATGCCATTTGCCAACGACACCGGTGCTGTATCCTGCTTTTCGGAGCATTCCCGGAAGGGTATGATTATCAGGGTCAATGATTATTGCCGCATCACCGGGAAGAATGGCAGCGCGAGGATTTCGCCATGGGTATGATCCGGTCAATAGACTGTATCGCGACGGTGTACAGGTCGCCGCTGTGGCATATCCCTGAATAAACCGCAAGCCTCCGGACGCCAAACGGTCAATATTAGGCGTCGAAATCTCGGTGGCGCCATAGCAACCGAGGTCCCCGAACCCAAGGTCGTCGGCATACATTATCACTATATTGGGATGTTTCATTGCCTAATGCTCGCGAAAGAACTTACCCTAAACCCGATCCATATCCCTTGTAGCCGAATAATCCGTTTTTAATGCAATGGCAACCGCATTCATATTTCAAATCTACCGAGTCCAGCGACTCTTTATCCGCTTGGTTGCCCAGGAACATTCCGTTCTGTTTGAACAGTTTGCCGCCATGAATAATTAAACAAATCCGGAATTAGTAAGAATTAATGATTTTTTATGTGAAAACACAATAATAAATTGATTGTAATATGGCCTTGGAAAAGAGAAGATGCATGCAATTCTTCGCCAGAAGCGAGCCCATGCCTGCCAAGGCCACCGTTATTGAGGATGCGCGGTATGACATATCGAACTCTCAAATTGCATCGGCGCTCTGTTTGCGACGCCTGCGGCGTATTCCACCACCTCCTCCGGGCAACCATGAGACCCAAGACGGGGATCAGTCTTAAACATCTTGTGTGTATGTTTGGAATCGCCGCGCTGTTTTTCGGCATTATGACAGGATGCTCCGTCTCAAGAACTTTTTCCGGACAAATGGTTAAGATAGAAACAAGACAAGAGGATGCGGTATTTGAGATTGTGGTAGCCGATACACCGGAGTCTAGAGAACGCGGATTGATGTTTGTCAGAAACCTGCCCGAAAACAGGGGCATGTTGTTCGTGTTTCAGGATGAGGAAATCCGGAGTTTCTGGATGAAGAATACGTACATACCTCTTGACATAATCTTCATCTCCTCGAAAGGCGTCATAGTGGACATCAAACCCAATGCTGTACCTTTGGACGAAAGCCCCATAGTTTCCATCGCCCCGGCAAAATACGTGCTGGAAATAGGCGGCGGACTCGCAACAAAATACCATATCCGGGCAGGCGACTCAGTACACTTCTTGTGACCCTTGCCACCGGCATATCGCTTTGTTGTCTGTGCATGGGCGTACGCATTGTCGCCCCCTGCAATGTTTTGTAAAAATGCAGGTTATTCCGCCAAAATCAGTCGGCCCATCGTTCTGGGATTAAGCCATATCTGCTTTTCACCCAGCCAATCCATCTTTTTGTATTTCTTTAAATTCCCATCCATATCAACATCATTCAGAGCCGCATCAAAACCCACCGTCGAGCCTGCTTTCCCTTCCATGCGCAGGTTGACCAGCGGTATCAGTACCTCCATTTCGTAGCCTCGTGGTGTCTGTTTTGAAGCCACCTCCACTCCCTCCATACCCAGGGTCGCCGCCCAATGCGCTTCTTTGTTGTTGACTCCGTCTGCCGGCCCCAGCATAAGCTGGTTATCGAATTCAGTGTAGGACTTGACAAGAAGATTTTCCATAATTTTGATGTCAAAAAACAGTTCGACACTGTCGTCGTACCACATGGAAAGCCCTGTCTTGGGCCTACGTTTTATTCCTCCAGCGTCGTTCACCTTCATCGCGCAATACAGGTTTTTTTCGTCCCACACCATCCGTATCTCTCCCGACAGGTCCGCCGCATCTTTCCAATACTGTTCGCCGCGTATAACTTTCTCCAGTTTAACAGGCGTTGCCCCGTATGACACCCATTCTTGAAGATTCCCGTCTATCTTCGGTGGTTTAATCACCCGCTTTGCCGTTGCTATTGCATGATTAAAAGATGCCCCAAAACTCTTGCTATGCGCTTTATCCGTTACCGTTATCTTTGTTTCCTGCACGGAACGGCCGCTCTCGGTCACGGCAAACTTTTCCATGGGAAAGAACACCGTTTCCTTGCCGCGCGCGCCAAGCGAAACAGTCTGTTTGTCCTTGCCTGACAGAGTGATATCCGAAGGGATGGTAATTGAGACTTCAACGTTCCGGTCATAGACCTGGTTGTTGCTGAGCAAAACGGCGATAGACGCCCTGCCTCCGGGCGATGCAGCCAGCGTGGCATACACGTCTATGTCGCTCAACCCGTGTACAACAGCATACTTCATCTTCTCTTCCAGCCAGTCATTATCCACATCCTTGCCCACCAAATATACGGGGCTTGTGGAAATAGGCGCCAAAAGAATATCTCCTTTTTTTATGCTTCCTTTGATTTCGTTGCCCATTATGTCCAGCAATTTTATGTTCTTCCCTTCCGTAGGTATCTCCATTAAAAGAGTATGTTCCCTGTCTTTAAGATGCTCTCTGACCATTTCCTCATTCGCAGTCTGCACGTCGAGAAAGAGTTTCCAGTTCGGGTCTTCCACCCACGGCGGGCTTTCTTTCAAACTACTGTAGAGAAGCGCGACCGATCTGCCTGCAGGGGCATCCCCGAACAGGTAACTGCGAAACGCATCGGATATCTCTATCTCCTTGCGTATCTTGCTTGTGCCCACAAGGTTGTCGGCAATGGACAGCGCAACAACAAAAGGCGCGGGCGTGCCGTCAAACTGCGCGTAACCGCGGGGATACATAGCCGGTCTCGGATCGCCGAAAGGGCCCAGGCCGTAATACAAAAACCGGTTAACGCCCATCGCGTAACAGGTTAAAACAGCATAGATGCCCTGTTCCGCTCCAACGTCATAGGGCACCGCCACGGAAACATCCCTTCCTATTTGCCCCTGTATTGTTCCCACGTTTGGGAGTTTCCTATAAAATGTATTCGCATAACCCGCGCCGCCTGCCTCGGTTGACCATATCTCACGCTTCGTATTGCCGTCTGCGCGCGCCCACTCCACAATCTTTTCCAGACCCGTGGGCGTGAACGCATCGTAAGCATGAAAGGAAAAAACGTCGCAATACTTCAGAAACCCCATCTTCACGAGCGACTCGCTATAAGACTGCGCCACACGGTGAGACGAAGAAGGCCCCACGATAAAGCAGTCAGGATCGGCTTTTCGCGCCTGTTCGTGAGCAACTTTGAACACCTGCATATATCTTTCCGGCATTGAGCCGAACATATTGTAGCTCTCGTTAAAAACCTCCCAATATTTGATGTATTCTTTATAAGCATTCACCGTCTTGAAAACATATTCACCGAACTCCTTCAGAAAGACTTCAAAATCCTTGTTGGACATTTCAACCGCATCCCTTACCGTCCAGTGAGTTCCCGACCTGAAGGTGTAAACCCAGTCTGGTATCTTCCAGCCCAGCACGCCCATGCCCTTGATGCCGTGTTTATAACTCTGCTCCGCAAATTCAGGGAAAAATATGTAACGGTCTTTTACCAATTCCGTGTTTTTCCAATGTGTGAGATACTCGCCCATCCGGTGATAACCGATGCCCAGTTTTTGCAGTATCCGGCACTGTCTGGCTGTCCATGACTGCGCCGTGCCGACTCCCAGAAAACCCGGCTCTTTATTGGGCGGAGGCAGGATGATAAAAACTTTTTCGTCCTCCACTCTGTCGCCTTCATAAAGTTCCGCGCGGAATATTCCCTGCGCATCCAAGTCAACCGCCATCCGTTTGGACGCCTTTTCTCCCGGAATACAGGTTACTTTCACGGGTTTTTCAAACACACACCGGTTGAAGTAATCAAACACCTTGAGCGTGTATTTCTGCCGCTTTTTAACAGAGCAGTTGTTGTAAAAATGAAATTCAAGGATTGCCCGTTCTGACTTAAGGAAAATGCCGCCGTCCGGCGCAACGGATATTCCGGCTTCAATTTCGCGTATCGGCTTATACTCCGTTGGCTCTCCGCCTTCCTCAATTTGAAAGGCATCAATCCAGGCAAACCCCTCCTCTTTTGAAAAGAAAGCAATATTGATAAAACAATTGCCGTCACTCTCCGCCGGCGCGGTGAAAACACACGCGACCCGCTCCCACTGGCCGGGCTCGGTGATTGTCACGCCACCGCTACCGCCCCACTGCGTCTTGTCCTTCACAGTCATAAAAGCGGGGTTAATCCCTGCATTGACAAGCAACGAAGGAATATCCGTACGCACGTAAAACGAAAGCGTGTAAGGCTTGCCAGGAACAACGGTGTACACCCTGGACTGGAGCGTGCAGGAAGCGCCCATGGGGAAAGGCACGTGTTCCATGTAAAGCTTCAGACTCCGTTTCCCGTGAAAAGAAACGCTCTCATCCCAGGCTTCTAATTCCTGGCCGTAATATTTGGAAAAAGGTATCTCATAGTTCAATTCCCCCAGCAATTTTGAGGCTACATTCAACGGCTTGGCAGAAATGCCTCGTGCATACATATTGAATCTTTCGTAAGGGGCATCCTTGTATCCGCTCCATCCGTGCGACTGGGCGCCGACCTCGAAACTGGAGTTCTCCAGGATATTGGCGCACTGCGCCACGCACGGAAAATACAAACCAAACGCTATCAATGCCACCGCTATTCCCAATATTTTCTTCATCTTTTCACCTTTCTGTCTTGCCGAATTCATGGTCGTGTATTATTTGCCCGGCTTGTCAAGCAACGGACCGAAAGCGGATCCTTCTTTCCCGAGTCGGTAAAGTAGTCCGACATCGTATTCCGCAAGGTCACGCGAAAATATAATCAGCTCATCGTATTCCGCGCTTAAGCCAAGGCGAAATCCTGATGTTCCCGCCCGCCGGAACGCCCCGATCCAAAAGTCGTTCACTCCCTGGAATAATTCAGGAATCGTCAGGACAGTGCCGTTTGAAATCCTGGCTCCCTTTGTGGTCTCGGCAAGTTTCTTTCCATCGCAGTATAGGGCGCCGATGTTTCCTCTCCAGGTTGCCGCAACGTGATGCCACTCGCCGGCCTGCCATGGCTCCGCCAGGCGTCCTGAACAAATGTGTTGCATAACCACGCCGCCTACAAATTCTTTTGTCTGCGCAAAAAGCGCAAAGTTATAGCGCGGGCTCCCGGCGTAGAAAAACCAACTGTTGTCAATGTTTCCCGGCAATACCTTCAGCCAGAGCGAAATTGCACCTGCCTGCGGGAACAAGTTGCCTTCCAGTTTATAGCCCACGGGCAACGACACGGGAATCGTCGCCGTGGCGCCTTTGCCTGTCTTTTCACGGACATAGGTCACCTTCAATCCTTTGCCTGCTATTCCTTCCCCCTGGGTTACGGGCATGTCAGGCTCCAGCTTCTTCGGATCGCCCTTTGCGTAGTCGGCGTCCGCCCCTTTGTCAAATGAAGCGTAAAAAGATACCCATTCAGCAAGGTATTCGGCTTCCTGCAGTATTTCCCCACCTAACTCGTCGGCAGAAACATAACCGGCTCCGCTCAGCCAAAAAACGATGACAAGTGCAGGCAAAATCCTTATCCGAATGGCATTCATTTTTTCAAAATTCCTGTTTTGTCCGTTTTTTATCCCACAACCATCATCCGAAAATCATCGGTGGAAAGCGATCCACCGTCAGACCTGCAACTTCCGTAAATCTATTGTCTTTCGGCGGCAGGTAACGTTCAATCCACAGCGCCATTACTTCCGGCGAATCCAGATGCAGTCGGCTGTACCAGGCGGGCGTATCCCAGCAGGCCAGGCCTGTTGCTCCCTGCCGATAATATTCATAGGCACGGCGGAATAATTCAGCAAATGTCAATTTTTTTTGTTCCCCCGCGGTGTAAAGACATGGATAGATCTTCGTGTCGGCGCCTTCCAATGCGGCGACGTACGACTTTACATCCATCGGGTCTTCGCCGATAGCTTCCACCCGCCTGACATCATCCAGAATTCCGCGTTGAGAAAAGAATACCGCGTCGAGCAACCCCTGCATTGCAAGGTTTTTGAGATCAATGCCAAGCCGTTTTCCCCAATCCGCGTTTCCGCCGGTCATGACAGCCAGCTTGCGGCGACCACGTACTGAGTGCGGCGTTGTCCGATCAAGGAGAGTTCTGATTTCTTTCAGCCAGCCGGTTACGGTCTCGCGCCATATCTCCTGCAGACCGGCGTCAGAGTCCGGGACTTGCCGCGCGTCGCGCCCATAGACCGACCGGTAACGTTCCAAAACCGGCCGTTCATATCGGACAAGCGGATAGCCGCGAACAAAAGTGAGACAGACCGCGTCTGCGCCTCGTTCAATTCCTTCTGCGATAATCGTATTGAGCTGTTCCCGCACTTCAGGGAAAGCAATGCTCAGTTTGCTTAAGGGAGTTCCGTCAGATTCCACGCAACGCCATTCCGGGTGACGGGAATAAAAATCCGACCGGAAATGGTGGTCCAACCCCGGGTCCATCGCCCAGCCCTGCGGACGAAGATAGAACCAGAACTCCTGTCCTTGGGCGTGTGCTTGATCAACGGCTTGCTTAAGCGGGTCTTCGCCGGCCTCCAGCATGGTTTTAAGGGTCATGGCAAGGTTTCGATCGCCGGGGCGAATAAATTGCCAACCTGCAACGCCGGGCACAGTGCCAACACGCGAAGGATAGTTCACAAGATCGGCTCCGATGGTTCCGAAGCAACAAATATCCCAGCCGTCGTGCGCAAACGGTTCCAATGCGTCTTTGACAAGGTGCGGACCAGGCTGGTCCGCGTTATAAAAGATTCCGTGCCCGTCGTTGAAATATGCCATAGGCCTGTGTGCCGCGCCGCCAACGGTCTTCACGTCTTCCCTGTTCATTGGGACGGCTCGCACCGAGCATAAG
>JAFGTH010000110.1 GCA_016934225.1 Lentisphaerota bacterium
AGATAAGGGTTCAAAGTCGGCAGTTTCCAAGCTCAGAGTTGTGCGTGCGGTCGAAAATCTAAAGACTAAGCGAAACTAACACAACTCCTATGCCCTGATTCCCGGCTTTTGAAATGTCATTCTGCAGCCTGCCGCAGACGAAAATTTTTACTATGAGACAACAGCGCCTCACGCATTCAAACGCATATCAAGAACATCCCATAGAATTGCCGCAATTGTAACAGCGATAACACGCGCCGTTACGCACGGTAATTGCGCCACATACATCGCACGCAGGCGCGTCTTCCATGAAATGCTGAAACTGTTCATCCACCCTCTTTCCGGACTTTGAATCCGACGAACTGCGCGACATAACCGTTGCGCTATCCGCCGGTTCCGCCTTGCACACAACCGGATTTCCAACATGAGCTTTCCCGCCCGGGAAGGTTATGTTTAACCATCGGAATATGTAATCAATAATAGACTTGGCAATGGGAATGTCCGGATTCTTGGTAAAGCCGCTCGGTTCGAACCGACTATGCGCAAACTTCCTGCAAAGCTCCTCCACCGGAACTCCGTATTGCAGACACAGTGATATTGCCGTTCCGAACGAATCCATTGTACCGCCGACCGTACTACCTTCTTTCGCCATGGTAATGAAAAGCTCGCCAGGCCGATAGTCTTCGTACAATCCAACAGTCAGATATCCTTCATGGCCCGCCACTTCGAACTTGTGAGTGATTGATTGACGCGTGGCCGGCATGCGTCGTCTGAAAGGAGAATTCTCCTTCACAACTGGCGCCGCAGGAATTTCAGCAGCATGTTTCTTTTCGCCGACCTTGCTCGTATTCAACGGCTGTGTGCGCTTGGAACCGTCGCGGTAGATTGCGACGGCCTTCAGCCCCATTTTCCACCCATCCAAATAGATCTGCATTATTTCATTAACTGTCGCATCATTCGGTATATTCACGGTTTTGCTGATTGCGCCGGAAAGAAACGGCTGTACCGCAGCCATCATCTTAAGATGAGCTTTGTAAGAAATAAATCTGCTGCCGTTCTTCGGCTTGAACGCGCAATCAAATATAGACAAATGCTCCGCTTTAAGTTCAGGAGCTCCTTCAATCGTATCTTTTTCGTCAATGTATTTGGTAATAGCATTTACCTGGGCGTCGGTATAACCGAGCTTGTGAAGAGACGGACGCAACGTTTTGTTCACTATTTTCATCATGCCGCCACCGGCAAGTTGCTTGTACTTGACCAGCGCTATATCCGGTTCGACTCCAGTGGTATCACAGTCCATCATAAAGCCGATGGTGCCTGTCGGCGCCAACAGCGTCACTTGCGAGTTCCTGAAGCCTGTTCGCGGACCGTTCTCGATGACATGACCCCACACCTGTTCGGCGGCTTCTCGAACATCCGGAGCGCATAATGCACTGTCAATATTTCTTATCGAATCGGTGTGCATACCCATTACCTTGAGCATTACATCCTCGTTATCGTCGTACCTTTCGAAAACGCCTTTCACTTTGGCCAATTCCTGCGAGACCAAATAGGCTTGTCCTGTCATCAGCGCAGTAACCGCGCCCGCAAACGCTCGGCCTTCGTCGCTGTCATAGGGCAACCCTTCTCTCATGATCAGTGCGCCCAAATTGGCATAACCCAATCCCAGCGGACGATAGTTGTGGGAATTCTCAGCAATTTCCAGTGTCGGATAACTCGCGCTATCCACCAAAATGTCCTGAGCAATAATGAACAACCTGACTACATGTTTAAATCGTTCAACATCGAACGCGCCTGTTTCATCAACAAATTTCATCAGGTTGATGGATGCGAGATTACACGCGCTGTCGTCAAGAAACATAAATTCCGAACATGGATTGCTCGCGTTGATACGTCCATCATTCAGGCATGTGTGCCATCGGTTGACCGTGGAATCGTACTGAACTCCGGGATCGCCGCAGAGATGCGTTCCTTCCGCAATTTTCCGCATAATGTCACGAGCCCTGAGAGTATCCACTGTTTCGCCGGTAAGAACAGCCTTGGTTTCCCATGCGCCGTCCTTTTCGACCGCTTGCATGAACTCGTCGCTAACGCGCACCGATGTGTTTGAATTCTGGAACATTACCGAATCGTACGCTTCGCCGCCAAACGATCCATCATAGCCCTCCTCAATCAAAGCCCATGCTTTCTTTTCTTCGCGAACCTTGCATTCGATGAATTCCACAATATCAGGATGATGAACTTTCAAGCTCTGCATTTTCGCCGCGCGCCTGGTCTTGCCGCCCGACTTGATAACCGCTGCCACCTGATCGAACACGCGCATGAAACTGAGCGGACCTGAAGGAGTGCCTCCGCCGGACAACTTTTCCCGGCTGCTCCGCAGTGTCGAAAGATCTGTGCCAGTGCCGGAACCGTATTTGAAAAGCATGGCTTCTGATGAGGCAAGGCGCATGATATCTTCCATAGTATCATCAACAGATTGGATAAAACATGCCGACGCCTGAGGATGCTTATATGTATCATCAGTCAGAGCAATCCGATCTTGTTCCTTGTCCAATGCATAAGCCGTTCGACTGGATGAGGAATGCCCGTAAACCTGGTGAAGACCGACGTTGAACCAGGCAGGGCTGTTGAACGCTCCATATTGGTTGATACACACATACGCCAGTTCATTGTAGAATGTTTCACTGTCTTCAGCCGAAGCAAAATATCCGTCGTTCAGCCCCCAGTCAGCAATTGTTCTCGCGACGCGATGCACCAACTGCCTCGCAGAAAATTCTCGATCCGGAGATCCGATCGAACCGAAGAAATATTTCGAAGCCACAACATTCGTCGCCAGCATTGACCAGCTCTTCGGAACTTCGACGTCATCCTGCTGGAACACCGGTACGCCTTTTTCATCAATGATTGAGGAATTTCTTTGCTCCCACTCCAACTCGTCAAACGGATTTATTCCTTCTCTAGTCAGAACACGACCAACCTTCAATCCCTTCGACTTGCCCGATGGTTCTCCCACACTTATTCTCCGTGAACTTTTCAATCTGGGATTCTTGAATCTGGTCGTCGCCTGGTCGCCCTCTTTCACTTCTACGGATTCATGGACATCCAACATATCAGGGCCTCCTACAGCTTAGATTCTACATTTCAAAGACATGCAGTCATATACTACATGTTAGATTTTTTCCAACGCAACCCTCACTATTACCCAATATGTTGTATGGCTCAAGAAAAAACGGAAAGATTATTTTTTTGCGCTAAAAACCCCGTGATTGGGATGTTTTCGGCTGGCAGTCAAGGCGTGCGAATCAGATTTTTTTCTGGCCCGAAACTGAAGCAAAACAGGAACGCCTTCAAACCCGAACCTGCCGCGCAAAGATCGAATAATGTAACTTGCATACTCGGGAGCGACTATGCGCGGGTCATTCACAAACAACGCTATTCTTATCGGCGCTGTACCAACTTGAGTCGCATAGAAAATTTTTAGCTGCTTGCCGCGAACCGTCGGCGGATGCACCCGATTGTACGCATCAGCAATTGTTCTGTTCAATACTCCTGTCGGTATTTCAATTTTCAGTTGCAAGGCAACATGATCTATTACTTCGATACTTCTTCGGATGTTGTATCCTGTCTTCGCCGATACGAATACCACCGGGCAATGATTCATAAACGGCATCAATCGCGCAATCTCCGGAGCGTATTGCCGTTGAGTCGTTTCTTCCAAATCCCATTTGTTGACCAGTATCACACATGCCTTGTTCTCCCCGCATATCAACGACGCAATCTTCCTGTCTTGCGCGGTCGGTTTCTGCACTGCATCCAATACCAGCGCCACGACGTCGGCGCGATGAATACTCTTCTCCGTCCTGAACCGGCCAAAACGCTCAACGGAATTGTCTATTTTGCCGACCCGTCGTATTCCTGCAGTGTCAATCAATAGATAGTGCAAAGCATGTTCTCCTTTCCCCACGATAAACGGAACATCAATACTGTCCCGAGTTGTGCCCGGGATGTCGGAGACGATTAATCTATCGCTTTGCAGAAGCCGATTCACATATGAGGATTTACCTACATTCGGACGGCCAATAACGGCCACTTTTAATGGGTCTGTAACAGTGGCATTCTCCGTTTCCGGCAACGCCACAAGCACGGCGTCCATGAGAGAATCAAATCCCCTGTTATGCAGCGCAGATACAGGAAATACAGGAAATCCAAGGCGTTCGAAATCCTCTATGTCATTATCCAAATCAGGGTTGTCGGCCTTGTTCGCAACCACAAACACCGTCTTGCCGCCGGCCCTCAACATACCGGCTACCTCCTCGTCAAGCGGAACCATGCCCGATGTAATGTCTACCACCAACAACGCGACCGCAGCATCATCTACCGCGGCATCAACCTGGTTGCGCGTGGCGGCATCAATCCGATTGCGTAACGCAGCATGATCCATGTTGCAAACCCCGCCGGTATCTATCAGCTCAAATCGCTCATCATGCCAGGAGACCATACACATAAGTCTGTCGCGGGTCACGCCGCTTTCGGCATGAACAATCGCAACGCGACGTCCTATCAACCGATTGAAAATCGCCGATTTGCCGACATTCGGACGACCAATTATCGCCACTACCCTTTTTGCGCCATTGCTCATATGGTCTTTCTGCCAATACGACGCATTCGAAACCGTCTTGCCGTCAAATGCGGAAAGAATGCCGCCGGATTCCGGTACATTGGCCGCAATCGTTCAATGCGTCTTCTCAATCTTGGCCCACGAATCACGTAGCGGCACTATTTGATTGAAAACAAGTGCGCCTTCGCGCGACTCAACGACGTCCACACAGAAATATCCTTTACGTTCGAATTGAAACCTGTCACCCGGTTTTGCGCCTTGAAGGCTCGGCTCGATCATGCATGTCGCCGTCACCAATGAATTAAAATTGAAATTCTTCAGATAGTCGTCACCCTCTTCAACATCTTCCGGAATCTCTTTTGTGAAAAGACGATCATAAATTCGCGCTTCAGCCTTGACCGCATGCCGGGCCGAAACCCAATGCAATGTACCCTTCACCTTACGGCCATCAGGCGAATCGCCGCCACGCGTATTCGGATCATAAATGCATCTGATCTCCACAATGCGCCCATTTTCATCCTTGATGACACTTGCACATGTTATGTAGTAAGCATACCGAAGCCTTACTTCACGACCAGGCGCAAGACGATAAAATTTGCCGGGCGGATTCTCGCGAAAATCTTCTCTCTCTATATATAACTCTCTACTGAACGGAACTTGTCTCGTCCCCGCCGAAAGATCTTCCGGGTTATTCACCGCTTCCATGTTTTCTTCCAGATCCTCAGGATAATTTTCTATGACAACCTTTACCGGATCGAGTACCGCCATTACACGCGGAGCAGTCCGATTCAGTTCCTCGCGAACACAATGCTCAAGCAACGCAATGTCGGTAATACCGTCAACTTTGGTAATACCTATACGTTGCAAAAACACGCGAATGGCTTCAGCCGTATAGCCGCGACGCCTCATGCCGGCCAGCGTCGGCATTCGAGGATCATCCCAACCGCTCACATAACCGGCACGAACGAGCTGTAATAATTTCCGTTTACTCATGACAGTGTACGAGAGGTTCAATCGCGCAAATTCAATCTGACGCGGACGCGGCTCCGGCATCTCAACTGCCTGCAATATCCAGTCATAAAGCGGACGATGCACTTCAAATTCAAGAGTGCAAAGCGAATGTGTAATATTCTCTATCGCATCGGAAAGACAATGCGCAAAATCATACATCGGATAAATGCACCATCTGTCCCCGGTCCGGTGATGGCGCGCGTGTTTGATTCTGTATATCGCAGGATCACGCATGTGCAGATTCGGAGAAGACATATCTATCTTTGCGCGTAATACGTATTCCCCGTCCTTGAACTCGCCGGCTCGCATTCTCTCAAACAAATCAAGGTTTTCTTTAACGGATCTGTTCCTCGACGGACTCTCTTTGCCGGGACGCGTCGGTACGCCCCGATACTCCTTGAATTCTTCCACACTTAACGCACATACATACGCCTTGCCGATCTTTATCAGCTTTACCGCGTATTCGTATAACTGTTCGAAATAATCGGACGCATAATAAAGATGCTCACCCCAGTTCCATCCCAACCAATGGACATCTTCCTTGATCGCTTCCACATATTCGGTTTCTTCCGCAACCGGATTGGTGTCGTCGAATCGCAAATGACACACTCCATTGCCTTCGGCTGCTATGCCGAAATCCAGACAAATGGCTTTGGCATGTCCAATGTGCAGACATCCGTTTGGTTCGGGCGGAAACCTGGTAACCACAGATCCGCCATATTTGTTTGAGCGAAAATCTTCCGCCACTATTTCCCTGATAAAATCTTTTCCAGTATCTGCCATATCGGACATAGTTGCTTAATCCTCTTCGCAAAGATGATCTATCGCGTAACCAAGCCGTACAAGACACCTGGCCTTGCCGATCAATGCCATGGTTTCATACAAACCCGCTCCTGTTGACATGCCGGTGACTGCGATACGAACAGGTTGATTTAGTTTGCCTTCTGAAATGTTTGATTCCTTTTCGACGGCGCGTATCGTTTCTTCGATTGATTCTTCCGAAAAGCCGATATTGTCAAGCTTGCCCCTTAATACGGCAAGCGTTGTCTTCATACCCGGTTTCTTGAGCATTTTCCTTACCGGTTTCTCTTCATACTCTATGTCGTCGCTGAAAAAATATTTCCAGTCTTTGACAAACGAATACACATGCGTGCGTGTCTGCATTAACCGGCAAACTTTCGCAAAATAGTCCTTGTCCACGCCAGTTGCCCATTCGTAATTCTCTACCACTCGACCCGCAGCGGCAATAAAATCATTCGCAGGTAATTCGGCAACATATTGTCCGTTCAAATGCGTGAGTTTTTTCAAGTCCATCTGTGCCGGACTGCTCTTTACACGATCCAGAGAAAAAAGTTCCATCAATTCTTGTCTGGAAAGTTTCTCGCGATCGCCGCCCGGCGACCATCCGAGGAACGCCAAATAATTAAACAGCGCATCTGCAAGAAACCCTTTCGCGCGAAACTCGCCCACAAAACAATCGCCATCCCGTTTCGAATACGGTTTGCCCTGCTGATTGATAATCATGGGCAAATGCGCATACTTCGGCGGCTTGATCCCCAGCGCTTTATAAATCAAAACATGCCTGAACGTGTTCTCAACATGATCGTCGCCGCGGATTACATGTGTAATCTTCATGTCTATATCGTCCACAATATTCGCCAGATGAAACACCGGCGCGCCATCGGAACGCACAATAACAAAATCCTGAAGATCCTTCGCTTTCTTGGCAAGCTCACCCTTGATCTCGTCATTGAACACCACATCTTCATTCGGCATCCTAAAAATTATGCATTCTCCCTTGCCGGTATTCCCTTTATCCTCTTTATATGCTTTGCCTTCAGTCAACAGCCTGTCGGCTGCCGCCAGATGGGCATCGCGACGCGCGGATTGGAAAACAGGTTCTTCGTCATAGTCAAGGCCCAGCCAGTTCATCACATCAAACAACGCATCAACCGCCTCCTTTGTATGACGCTCTCGATCAGTATCCTCTATGCGTAAAAGGAATTTGCCGCCCTCGTGGCGCGCAAACAACCAGTTAAAAATCGCAACACGAATATTCCCTATATGCACATGCCCCGTCGGGCTTGGCGCAAAACGCACTCTGTTTGACATCTCTTTATATCTCCCGGTCTGGGGCGAACTAGCCGACAGTCCCGCAATTAAGCAGAACTATAATTATTTCGGCTTGAACTGCTTTAAGACAAGTTTGCCGCTGCCGCCATCGAAGCTCAATACAAAATTGCTGAGAAAACTCATCCCCAATAATCCGTCAACAAGCTTGCCCGGTTTAGCAGGCAATACAACCGCATAAACATTCTCAACACGGGCATCACCCAACTGCACAGACGATAGCCTGACCGCCGTAGCCTCCGCCGTGGAACCATCCGCAAGAACAACTTCCTGCATGCTAAGCCCCTTTAAGTCAAGCTTTAGACGATTCGCAAACTCCTCACTGATCGTTACGGCTGTCGCTCCGGTATCCAGAATAAACCTGCCGGCAATCCTGTCGTTGATCATGGCCGTCACAACTGTACTGCCGCCTATCAATACAGTGTCCATCGAAACACTGCTGATTTCCGATTCGAGTCCGACAAGCAATTCCGCTATTCGATCAAGCAAGTACTTCCGTTCCTCAGTGTTTTTATCTGAAGTTGGCGCAGCCGATTCCTCAAATAAATGCCTGAATTCCGAAAGAGCGCTCAAATAATCTGACAGTGCGGCACGCGCCTTCTCGTTGCGTTCCCCAATCTCCACAGCCTTGGCACGAATAATGTTCATGTCGGCCGCAAGAGTATTCATCTGCACGACAAGATTATTGTATTTCTCTTGGTCTTTTTCCGCCGAAATTTGTTTGAGCTTGCCGCTGGTTTCGACCAGTTTCGAGCGCGTGAGTTCAAGCTCCCGATCTAAAGCCTTTTTTTCTGCGTCACTTCCGGCCAGGTCATTGCGAACCCTGATAGCCGAATTGCGACGTTCCATTAGCTTGCGATAGTCAGCAACCATTTCGCGAAGATCGCGCGGCACGTATTTCTCGTTCAAGTAATGTTTCCTGCGCCATTCGTCCGTAAGCTTTTCGTTTGCGTCATTGTCAAATTTCTCAATGGCCTTTATCTTATTTCTGGGAATTGTCGCGCGCCCAACGCCAAGATCCAAAACAACACGATCCGGCGTCTCTTCACACACTATGCCTTCCATGGACCGACCGTTCGTCAAATGAATGGTATCGGCAGCAGCGGTGTAAAACAAAAACACCGACACAATGACACAAATCGCGATTCGATATTGAGATTTCATCCGGAAACTCTCTCCATGCCATACCTCGAAAATGGCCGCCTGCGATCAATGAAAGAATATACACGGAACGATGTCAATGCTATCAGCATCCGACACGCAACACAACCCATCGCAGAAAGACAAATTGAACACGAAAACACATGAGTTCCGGAACAAGTTTGCACCCACCAGACTCGAACACCAATAATCTTAACGTGCGGTCATAAGCGCAATGTTTGTCATGCCCGTCTTGGAACACAGATCAAGCACCTTGATTAAATCGGAATGTTTTGAGTCGGAAGAACAAGTGATTATCACACTTGCCCTCGTGGTGAATTCCGCCACATGCGATAAAATCCTGTCAATCCGGTCGAGATTCACTTTCGCCCCGTTCAGAAAAAATCCTGTGCCATGCACATTGATTCTCAGTAGTTCAATGGGCGTCTCACAAACTTGATCAGACATTCCTGGCCTGGAAACACTCAGGCCGACCGGCAGATCAACAGGTTTGATTGTTAACACGAAAAATACGAGCAATAGGAAAACTACATCTACCATTGCCGCTACCTGCAATTTCGAATCCTGGGATTCACGGGATAATTTACAGCTTTTCATATATAAATTCTCGTATTTTATTAACGTTTGATCGCTCCGGTTCCTTAGACGCCGGACCGCAACCGATTTTAAGCGCCAATTGCAGGAAAACAAAACCCGGAATGCTCAAGCTTGTATAGCGCTTGACACACCACGCAGGAAAGGCACACTTATGAATGAATGACCGAAAAGGGTATCGGCGTTCGATTAACTGTGTTGCACTCATACAAATAACCGAGCTGCAAAAGCAAGCAACTAAAAGTGGAAATATTAACAAGAATAGGAATACTCGGCGGAACGTTTAACCCGGTGCATTACGGCCACCTTATACTGGCACAAAATGCCATCGAATCATTCGATTTGGCTAAAGTACTGATGATCCCCTGCTCAACTCCGCCTCATAAAAACAATCAGAACATGCTTCCCGCCCGCCATAGAATAGCCATGCTTGAACTGGCAATTGAAGGCGATTTTCGTCTTGAAATATCAAACGTCGAAATCAAGCGCGGCGGCATATCTTATGCAATAGACACCATTCGCGAACTGCATCAAATTTATCGCCGAGCCGAGCTATGCTTCATAATTGGAACCGATACTTTAATGGAATTGCATTTATGGAAAGATATAGGTGAATTGCTCAAGCTATGCCGTTTCATTAGTTTCGATCGGCCTGGTTTCGAAATCGGCGATGTAAATCCGACATCTCTAAAACTCGATGCCTCAAACGCCGAACAACTTATCGGGGATATGGCTAAAGGCTGCCGCGTGGAAATATCTTCATCGGATATACGCCACAGAATTGCGGAAGGCATGAGTATTCGTTATCTTGTCCCTAGAACGGTCGAAATGTACATTGCAGAGCATTCACTATATCAGGCGTCATGAACCCCAAACAAGACGGCAAGAACTTATGACTCTTCAACAATTTGTCGGGAAAATTCTGACTATCCTCGATGCCAAAAAAGCAATGGACGTCAATGCCTTAGATGTCCGGGGAAAATCACAGGTAGCCGACTACTATATTGTTGTAACCGGCTCAAGTCCACCGCACCTGAAAGCCATGTTCAATGATATTCAACATGAACTCAAACAGGCGGGAGTTCAGTGCTATCGCAAGGCAGGAGATCCTGAAAGCGGTTGGATGACACTGGATTATGTGGATGTTGTTATACACATTTTTCTGAAAGATGTCCGAGATTACTATGCGATCGAGATGTTGTGGGAGTCAACTCCGGCAACTGATCCAGCCAGTCAAACTCATCCGACGCAGTCTCAATAAAACCCTCCATCTTCAATAATGTATCAGCAAGATCTCGCAAGCGGACTTCCTCACCTTCATTCTCGACATCATAAATACTGATATCGTCTTCCGATACAAGAGCCAATAGCGCATTAATTTCGCTTATTTTGTCGGTTTGCGCCTCGTTCGACATCATCATCCAGCCCCCGACAACCAGCGCTATTGCAGCCGCATAAGCAAGAACCTGCGTCCATGGTGAACGCATAAACCAAACGGGCGCAGAACGGCGCAAACGATCATTCGCCGCATCGCGAATAATATTCATTACACGCCGGCTCGGCTCACCCGCAGACAGTGTGCGTTGCGAGACGGACATTATTGCGTTTAAATTCCGTTCATACGCCATACACCTTTCACAACTTTCAATATGTTCCCTCAGCAACTTCAATTCCGAATCCGGCAATTCGTTTGATTGAGCCAACAGGATCTTTTTCTCAAATTCCAGACAGTTCATTGCATTCTCCTATGACACCGTCACAGCGCAGCATACTCCTCTTCAAGCAACGGCTTTAGCCTCGCTACTGCATATTGCATCCTCGCCAATGTCGTGTTTATTGATGTTTTCTGTATTTTTGCTATGTCCTTGAACGCTAATCCGGTCTGCGTACGCATAAGAAACACTTCTTTCTGGTCAGTCGGCAAGCTGTCAACGGCTGCTGCTATGCGATTGCCTAATTCTCTCATGCCGGCGCTTTGTACCGGATCCTGACCAGGCGCCGAAATCGTACCCATCAGCGATTCGCCATTTCCGCCAATGTCATTTAGACTGACTGCCGGTTTTCTGCGTCTGGCGCGATCTATGATTGTGTTTCGAGCAATCCTAACCAACCACCCGGGAAAATTTCTTTCCCTGTATAAATCAAGTTTCTTTATCACCTTGAGCCATACATCCTGGAACACTTCATCGGCTTCGTGTTTATCGCGTGTCATATTCATAATATAGCCGAACAACGCGCGACGGTGTTTATCAACAAGTCTTTCAAGCGCTTCAACATTCCCGCCTCGATACCTGTCAATCAATTCATTGTCTGTTTCCGCCATACTAAAACCGCTGTTTCTCCATGCATAACGCTGCATTAATACAACGTCACCTCAAACCGTTTTATTGCCTGATTTTATAAATAATCGTTTCCAAGATGTTTCTCAAAAGTGCCGTTGAAAAGGCTACCGATTTCAATGTGTAGGCAACCATGTCTTCAAGCGTAGCCGAAGACACCATTACAATCCATAATCCAATCCCGACAATATTAAATATGTATATGACCGCGTACGAAAAAAGATGACCACATTCCTGAATATCAGTTTGTTTCTGCATGAGTGTTGCGACTGTAAACGTCAAATGAAAACCCCACGTAAAGCCTACAAGTCCGAGCATTATCAGATGGTAATCCGATAAGTCATAAAATATGGATAGAATGCCATAGCCGGCGACTACAAGTACCGTATAGAAAGGAAAAAAATACGGCGCCAGCGTAATCAAAAAATTGGTGCGCGACAGCGTAACACTGCCTCTTTCCCCGGAAATTGTCATTCCGACAACTTCCACATCCATTAACATTGCCCATAGCGCATGCGTCAATTCGTGGGCTAAAATGTATGTTCTAATCGGTTTCGGCAATGTGAAATACAGAAACAACCAAATGACAAATCCGCCGCCCATCGCCAATATCGGCTTTGTTACCAATCCGCCGTCTTCAGGTTCGATATTCTGCAAAAGTAATATGACAACGTTCGTTACCGCGATACACGCAGGCACGAGCGCCAGACCGATAGCGAATCGTATTGCTCTCAAGATTGATTCCTGTTGGCTCGTTGACCGCCCGGACAAATACAAGCCCGTCGCTCCCGCAAGCCATTACACAATATCCTTTTCAAAAGCCATCCCGTCAAGACGCTTGTTCAGAACCAACTATTATAACAACCTGTCGTGCGGCGATTTGCGCTATGC
>JAFGTH010000111.1 GCA_016934225.1 Lentisphaerota bacterium
GCCCAAGTCGCGCAAGGTGTATTTATTGCCTTCACGTATTACTACACAGTGATGTGCTGAAGCCGCCGGATCCTTCACTTGAATTGAGTTGTCGTCTGCGCGGCCAATCGAAATCTCGTCGTGGAGGAATTCAATCTTCTTGCCTTCATCCTCGCCAGTCATGACTTGTAGAAACGCCATATTGTTTCCTTATAGGAAAAGAAGTTTGAGCGGTTTTTTACCGTTTATAACCATGCAATTTATAAATTATTCGCATATTGGCCTTGTCATGTCAATATTATGAACGATGGAGTGTTGATGGCGAAAGCGTGTTGAATGGCGAAGATTGGTCGGTTGGATTGTCAATGGAATGCCAAGTCATTCTTCCTTCGCAAAACGTAAACACAGCGTGTCCTATCAGAGGCGTATCAGTGAACAGGCAATTGGCGGATTTTGAGAGAAAATTGGATGCCTGTAGAGTATATTCGGATGTCAGGTCAAGAACCGTAATATTTGCCGGCGTTCCCGGCGTTAATGTTGGCGGCTGAATGCCGATAACGGTTGCAGGTCCGACGGTCCATCGTCGTACCCAGTCTTCCAGTGACATTTTTCCGCTATGCACAAGCGCGACGAAAGTTGCTCCGACGGCAGTTTCCAATCCCGTAACACCGAATGGCGCGTTCAGGAAACCGGTGGCTTTATCAGCGGCCGTATGTGGCGCGTGATCGGTTGCGAGGATTTGGAGTGTTCCATCGGCAACGCCGTTGATGATTGCTTCTCTGTCGTGTGAGGAACCCAGCGGAGGATTTATTTTAAAATTGGTGTTATCCGGGGAAATATCCTCGTCGGTAAATGTGATGTGGTGAGGAGTTGCTTCTCCGGATATACTGATGCCGCGGTGTTTAGCGTCACGAATCAGTTCGACCGCCTCTGCCGTTGAGACATGTTGAATATGCATGGCACACCCGGTGGCATAAGCTATGTCTATGTCTCGCCTTACAGCCAGAATTTCCGCAGCTGCCGGTATTCCCGGCAATCCAAGTCGCTGCGAAACGACTCCCTCGCGCATTACGCCGTTGCCTGCGGCTATGGGATCCAAAGCGTGATCTAAAATAGGCAAACCTAATTTTACTGCAAATTCGGCAGCGCGCGACATCAAGGCCGTTTCATGTAGAGTTGACCCGTCGTCACTGAACGCTGCGACTTTAGCCTTTGCGAGGGATTTTAAATCGGCGAGTTCGACACCGTTTCTTGATTTGCTAAGGCAACCTGCAATATCCACTTTTACCAAACCGCATTCCAAGCCTCTGTTTTTGATGTCATTGACAATTTTTGGGGAGTCAATTGGTGGCATAGTGTTTGGCATTGCCACAATTCGCGTGAATCCGCCACGTGCGGCTGCTGCTGCGCCTGTTTGAATGGATTCGGCTTCGGTTCTGCCCGGATCACGCAAGTGAACATGCAAATCTATAAATCCAGGCACAATCGTGTAACCGGTTGCATCAATTACTTTTGTCCCTTTAGGCGGAGATGTCCGGTTGTCGGCGATAATTCCATTGAGTATTAACAGATTGCCTGTTTCTCGACGGCCGGTGTGCGGGTCCAGAATAAGGCCGTTTTTGAGAAGCCATGTTGTGTTCATGTGGCTAATTACTATAAGCTGGGCTGTTTTAACTTAAAAGCATGAAAAAGGCTTTTAAGTCATCGGGCGCATTAACCGTTGCCGGCGCGGAATATTGTTCTCAGTTTGTCGTCGGCAAAAGTGCCTTATTGCAGTGATATGCCTTTTCCCAAATGCGAAACCTTCTATTCAAATTTTGCTTTCGTCGTACTGAGGAGTGCCGCCTACGCCGAACATGTCTCTTTTCAGCTTGAGGTAGTATTTGTAGTTTTCAAGCGAGACATCGGCCGGCACGCGATGATCAAAGCCGGGAAGAAATCCGCCGTGTTTGACAAGCGGCAGAAGGCGCTCCATTTCCGCACGGATTTCTTTCTTGCCCTTTGCAATTTTGATTTTGTCCACACCGCCCTGAAGCAGGATATCTGGCCATTTCTTTCGGATCAGCACTGGATCACTGCCGCCATGGACTTCCACGGGAAACATACAGTTGATGCCGCCATCCAGGAAGCAGTCAATGATAGGGAGAATATTCCCATCGGTATCAGTCCATGCAACATGGCAGCCGTGCTTTCTGAGAAGATGCGTAATGCGCTTGTATCGTGGGGTAACCACATTGCGCATGTAATCATAGCCCACGATCGGTCCGGAGTTGAAACAGATATCTTCCCAACCGGTACCGAGATCGAATTCCACGTCTGGCAATATGCGTTCAAGTGTGTTGCATACCAGGTTGCACAGTGTCTCGGTAATTTCGTCGAGTAAGGCCGGATCATCATAAATCATTAGCGCTATGCCCTCAAAACCGATCCAGTTTCGCACCATTCCGACCATGGATCCGATTCCTACAGCCAATGGGTAATCGCGCTGATTGTATTTTTCCACCAATTCAGGCCAGTTGGCCGGCACACGCTCTGGAGACGGCTGTAATCGTTCTTTGTATTCCTCCCATGTTTTTCGGTCCTTGAGATGGAAATCAATATAATGTGGAATGGATTTGTCGCCCTTCTTGTTTATTTCTGCGGTGCAGCCGCTTCCGTCGCGGTACATAATCCGATCTTCCGTTTCCTTGATCGTTTTGAATTCAAACGCTGGCAATAATCCCATAACGTTAATCCACGCCGTCATCCAGTTTTCTATTCCAAAATATTCATAAGCCAGCGCCTCGCTGTTAATTTCTGGAGGCAATCCCTGTTTATGCCATGTGGGTAATGTGGATTCCCAATAGCCGAATTCAAAGTTTGGAATGGAATCCACCTTTTGAAAAAACATAGTCCGACGCCATCGTTCGCGAAGCGTTATTTTGTTCGATACCGACGCAGTTGATAACGTGTTTGCGTCAACACCTGCTTCGACCAATGCTTGAATTTCGTCTGCTTCCATATCAGTCTCCTGTTTGTGTTCGCGTTTGTGCAATATGTAACTTGGCGAACAAGTTGAGCGGTACCATCTTCCCTTTTTCGGCAGATATCCCTCTAACGCCATGAAATTCCGGCCAATATGTTGATTTATCGGTCTCAAGTCAACATTGTTTCCGTATTGATTCGATTGCATTTTTAAGCTTTGATATTTTTCGACAGGATTTGTAGTATAACAACCCGGAATCTGAGACTTGTGTTATCCGTTAAGGAGCAGCATTTATGGTTACTGAGGACACTTTGCCTGTCGTCGCTGAAGGACATTTGCATCTCTTCAAAAAATGTTTACCGCTTCGTTTGAAACTTCATGAAATTGTCAGGCTTGTCGGCAAAGTGCTTGATAGTCAGGTATGTCTGGACATAGGGCTGGACAATGGAATGATGAGTTACCAGTTGCGTAAGTTAGGTGGGGAGTGGCACACCGTTGTGTCGTCCGCCGAGTTGGTTGATTCGATTCGGGCGGTGGTTAAAGACAATGTGCATGACCTTAAGAATGAAACGTTGCCCTTTAAACAGAAAGTGTTTGATATAATCGTTGTTGCCGATATTCTTGAGAGACTACATTCAGACGAGCAGTTTATTTCCGAATGCCACAGAGTACTCAAGCACGACGGCAAGATTGTTATTGTCGCTTCAAGGGTTAAGAGCGGTTCGTTTATCAATGTGCTGCGCAGTCTTTTGGGACTGGCGCCGGACAAAATGGGCAAAGTTAGGCGTGGATATACAGAATCGCAACTCTTCAATATTCTGAAGCATGGTTTTGATGTTGACAATATGAGGTCGTATACCCGTTTCTTTGTGGAACTTGTGGATACTGTGGCCAGGTTTCTGGATATGCGTTATCGGGTTGAGGGCATGGAGAAAACAGAGAAATGGCATCGCATGTATTCTATTGCCGGTTTCTTTTATAGAATTGCGGATCAAATGGATATGTTGTTATTCCTGACACGGGGATACAAGCTTGTTGCGTCGGCGAAACGTCGCGCATGGCATCCCCGGAATGCTCCTGTTCTGGTGGATGGCAGATCCATTTCGGAAGCCGTCTTGAGCAAAGCTGCTGACTGACACACGAGTTTTGTCTTGGGTTCGCGGCTTGACATAGTCGAGATAAATGTTACTTTCTCAATCTTTCGTTTAAAGCCCAATACTACAAAAGGACAATCAAGATGAAACGCGTATATCAGCCGTCCAAAAGAAAAAGGCAGCGGAAGGTAGGTTTTCGAGCCAGAATGTCAACCTCTGGCGGCAGATCGGTATTGGCTCGCCGCAGACAGAAGGGCAGAGTCAGGCTGACTGCATAGAGGAATTTGAGGATGTATTTTAACGGCGCGAGTCGTTTCGGACTCGACAAGAGAAGCGGGATTCCCGACAGAAGACTTGTTCGGCGCCAGCGAATCTCTGATTCCGCCGTATTTCGCGAGGCATTTGACGCAGGTTCTCGCTATGTGGGCAAGTTTGTTGTGATGTTGCTCAGAACGGGGCCGGAAGCCGATTTAAGACTTGGCGTTGTCGCAAGTAAACGGACGTTTAGACGTGCTGTGGATCGGGCCAGGGCAAAGCGGTTAATGCGTGAGGCTTTCAGGCTGAACAGATACAGAATGAGCGGCGCAACGGATGTTGTGCTTGTGGCGAGACGTCGCATTCTTGAAGTATCGGCAAAGGAAGTAGGCGACGAATTATTGGCATTGGCCGGCGAAGCCGGCCTTTTTGACGGGTTTTCAGAGGGTAAAACATGATAAGCAATGCATTGATCAAGATTATACGATTTTATCAACTCATTATTTCTCCGTTATTTGGTAATTGTTGTCGTTTTTATCCGTCTTGTTCGAACTACAGTATGATGGCCATAGCGGAACATGGCGCCCTGAGAGGCATATGGTTGTCTTTGATCAGATTATGCAAATGTCACCCTTTCCATCCCGGTGGTGTTGACATGGTTCCCATGAAGAGGCGCTGAACCGATGAACAAACAGGAAAAAATCGCGGTAGGCCTTCTTTTGCTCTTATTGATAGCGTGGGGGTATTTTACTCGTCCTCAGTCGCCCATGATGGATTCTGAAGAATCTGCTTCGGAAGTTATCGAATCGTCATCTCGTTCAGTCGCCAGCTCGGCGCTTATTCCAGAGCCCGGAGACGGGAAAAATACAAACGCAGTTATTACTGCAGTGGAAGCGGATCATATTCCCAACTTGGTTGAGCCTCGCAATACGGGCGATAACGGGTACCGGCGATCTGA
>JAFGTH010000112.1 GCA_016934225.1 Lentisphaerota bacterium
CAAAGATTTCGTCAGCGTTAAATCTGATACCCATTTGTATAGACCATCCCTTCTGCTTTACAATTTAATTGACATAGCGCAAAGGCCTTTGAGGCGTTCCTTACTTTAATTATTATCTACCAGTTTTCGTTTTTAAGAGCAAGATATTGTTTGTTCTGTTAATCCTATATGCTTCAATTCTCATTCTTTCTTCCTCTAATGCGGATTCCACCGATGCTCATATGATCATTACTATAAGCTCCCCGATAATTTCCTGTCATCGCATCTGAATAAGATTAAAGATTCATTTCCAAATACCCGTTTTTATATGGGCCTTCTTCTCGAGTTCGGCTTGTGTCTTAATCTGGTATGCGCAATCGCGGATTACACAGAAGAGAAGTATGCATCCGTCATCCATTTCCTCCGTTTCTCCGCTGTCAGCCAGACGTATCAATTTCTTTGCCAAGTCTATAGCTTTCTTTATATGTTCATTGTGGTTCATTTTAGCAACCTCTTTTCCGGTTTTCTCATTATTATTGCTGGTTTCGTGCCAAAGCAACATAAAACCGACCGTATTCACATAAACCATTGTCAAATAAGATTTATGTGATGCGCCGTGATAACACGCGTGTTGCGTATGTATCGTATTGGGCTGGTGGCGGATGTCACAATGAGACACAACGCAATGTTATGGGTTGAACGCAGAATTCTTCGGACGGCCTCGCAGGACGGAGAATTCGCCAACTACAAGAGTTTTGTGTCGGTTGGCACGAAACGAGCTGTTTAAACCGGGATGGAGGTGATGGACGAAATGCGAAGCGAATATTTGATAGAGATTCTGACGCCGAGGCAAAGCGATGAGGATTTCTACGCGGCTCTCAAAAGAATGGGAGATCGGTATCAACAAGCCATTGACGAAGGATTTTCCGTAAGCATTCCGGACAATCCCATGGGGGTATTGCGTTTCCAAGCCACTGAAGTTATAAACGAATTGAAGCTTAGCGTTCCGCCGGGACGTGTGCTGTTGCACCTGAACACTTTTCATACAAAAGAAGGGCTGGACGCAATTCTGCGAGCCGCGGCCGATTTGGGAATCAAAAGAGTAATCATCATATCCGGAGACGGTGGCGAACGGCTGCCGCGCCTTAGGCCGGAAACCATCGGATCGCTGTCTGCGGTAACGACGTCTATAGAACTGACAAGATATGTTCATTCTGCCTATCCAAACACATTTCTCACTGGAGTGGCATTTAATCCGTACGAACCGCATGAACATGAATTCGAGAAGTTGCAGCGAAAAGTGGACGCCGGCGCTGGGTTTGTGATAACTCAACCGTTACTGTCGTCGGCGCCGGGTATAGAACGTGTTATGCAGTTTGGATTACCTGTAACAGTGGGTGTTTGGATGTCTGAAAATTTGAAGTTGCTGTGCGATTGCGTGGGGTATGATTTGCGCGAGACCGAGAAATATGACCCGATCTGCGAGCTTGGAAACATACACAAGTTATATCCGAACGCCGGCATTTATCTGTCCATGATAAAGTTAGAGAAAGAACTTGCAGCCGTTTCGCGAGTCTTGCAAGGAGAGAAACAATCCAAGGCGTTATCCCGGGCAGAGGGTATGTGTATGCCGTCGTGCGGGGAACTACTGCATGCCGGTTTCATCAAGGAACCGGTATAGCGTTGCTCTGGAGACGTTGAGGATCTTGGCCGCCTCCAGCTTATTGCCGTGTGTTTGAGCCAAAGTTGTCTGCACTGATGACATGTTTAGTTTGCGACGCTTACGTTGGCGACCGGACGTTAATACACGTTCATCCGGGCCGCTTCGCGGGGGCGGTAAATGTTCCGGTAAAATCACTTTACCCTTGCACTTGATAAACGCGAATTGGAGCCAGTTTTGCAGTTCACGAATATTGCCGGGCCATGAATACGACATCATGAGTTCCAGCGTATCTGCCGCCAGCGTCAGTTCTTTCCTGTTTGTCTCTTTCTTTATTTGCGCGAGAATATGATCAACGAGCAATGGAATATCATTCCGTCTTTCTCTGAGCGGCGGAAGCGTCAAAGGAACAACGCTCAAACGGTAGTAGAGGTCCTCTCGGAAATGACCGCTCTTGATTTCGTCGGATAGATTTTTGTTTGTTGCGCTTATGACCCTGACATCAACCGATATGGTTTTCTCGCTTCCGACTCGTTCAAAACGACCTTCCTGGAGGACGCGCATTAGACGCACTTGCATGGCGGGGGATATGTCGCCTATCTCGTCGAGAAAGATTGTGCCTCCGTCCGCCAGCTCAAAACGGCCCTTCTTGTCTCTGATGGCGCCGGTGAATGCTCCCTTGACGTGTCCAAACAGCTCGCTCTCGAGCAACGCTTCCGGAAGCGCACCGCAATTGACAGGTACGAAGAGCTTGTTGGCTCTCTGGCCCTCGTTATGAATTGCCGAAGCCACAAGCTCCTTGCCTGTTCCGCTTTCGCCTTGAATCAACACGGGGGCGTTCGAGTCGGCCAAGTCGCGGATAAGATCGAAGATTTCCAGCATGCGGAAATCGCGTCCGATAATGCCCGAGAATTGGTTGATTTCGCCGAGTCGTCGTGCAAGCCTTTTCTCGGTCGTTATATCCCTGAATGATGCCAACACGCCGACAGCATGGCCGTCCGCTTCTTTCATTTTACGGATGCGCATGTGAACAATTCGTTGTTCTCCGCTCTTTGTGATTATTTGTTGTTCCTGTGCGTACTCATCCTCTTCCGGTATCTGGCCGTTGCAGAAACGACAATTTCCTCCACAGAAATTGCCGGGAAACGCTTCATGGCAATCGCGGTTAACGACCTCTGACGAAGCGTAACCGGTGATCTCTTCGGCGGATTTGTTGAAATAAAAAATATGTCTCTTCATGTCGTGGGCTATTACGCCATCGGAAATATTGTCCAGAACCATATCAGCGCAACACTTTGCTTGTGATAGCGCTGCGATATAACCATGATCAATCATATCGTCAACAAGTCTATGGATGACGTCGCGGCTTGCGCGAAACGAGGCAATGATCTCGGCCTCAGATCCTTTCACGGCTGCGGGATCG
Source organism: Lentisphaerota bacterium (assembly GCA_016934225.1). Taxonomy (GTDB): domain Bacteria; phylum Verrucomicrobiota; class Kiritimatiellia; order UBA8416; family JAFGTH01; genus JAFGTH01. Next base: position 3,063 of record JAFGTH010000112.1, read on the forward strand.
GGAAGGGACCATTTTACCATCGCCGGATGACCGGGGAGGATCGGGCAACTTTCGGCCGCATGTTCGCAAAGGGTGACGACAATATCAAACAAACAGGGATCAATATTCTTCAACGATTTGGATTTCTGAGCGGAAATATCAATGCCGACTTCAGCCATGACCTTGACCGCTTTCGAATGCACGGTCGAAGCCTCGATTCCGGCGCTCATAAAAGTTACATCGTGCAATTTTCGAGCAAGCGCGAACCCTTCCGCCATCTGGCTGCGGCAGGAGTTACGAGTGCAGAGAAAGAGTACTCTCGTAATCACGATCGGAGTCCTTCTATATGCCGGTTCCTATATCGGTCCATGGCCCATTTGCCATCTTCCAGCTTCCATCGGCGCCCTTGACAAGCGGTTGTGGTTGCAGATTGTACACCTTGGAGCCGGGCGGAATCGAATGTGTTAACCAGACGTTACCGCCGATTTCCGATCCTTTTCCAATAGTGATATTTCCTAAAATTGTCGCTTCCGCATAGATGACAACGTTATCCTCCAGATTCGGATGACGTTTGATTCCTTTCACCGGATTGCCGTGTTCATCTTTTTCGAAGCTCACTGCTCCTAAAGTTACGCCTTGGTAGAGTTTGACATTCTTTCCGATGACACATGTTTCACCTATTACGACGCCGGTGCCGTGATCAACGAAAAACCCTTCTCCGATTGATGCGCCGGGATGGATATCAATTCCGGTCTTGGAATGAGCGAATTCGGACATGATCCTTGGGATTAACGGAACGCCGAGGGTTTGGAGGACATGTGCGATTCTATGCACAATAATGGCAAAAACGCCAGGGTAGCTCATTACCACCTCCATTGTTGATTTTGCGGCCGGGTCGCCTTCGTAAGCGGCCACAATATCCTTTTGCAGAATGCTTTGGATTTGCGGCAACGAATTAATCAGTCCGGCGACAGCTTGATTCGCATTAACTTGGCAATCATCGCAATCGGTGCATTTATCCATAGTGCACTGATACTGGAATGCCTGAGTTATCTGGTGGCGCATTGTTTCCGCTGTGGCATTAAGCTGGCGACGGCGAACATTGGCAAGATCCTTGTCGGCAATTGCGCTTAGTCCGTGGCATCCAGGGAACAGTACTGCCATCAGGTCGTCAATCACCTGGTGGACTGATTGTTGTCCGGCAAGGTTCATGCCTTGCTGTGTATTTACGCTGAACGGGCAGTACCCCAGTCCTTCAACCGCGACGTTAATTGCTTTTTCGATATCGCTGTTCAAATCAGTCATGGCGAATTTGACCTTTTATTATGAGTGAAACATCACGAACACTCTGCCGTTTTTTTGTGCCGCTGCTTCGTTACCCCGCATAGCCGCACCATTACCCGTTCGGCGCCCAGATTGCAGAACCCCATCGCAATCAAAAGGCAATCTACTAATGATTGCCCGGGCATGCAGACGGTGTCAAGCACATGCAATCCCTCGTCCCTGCAAAGTTGAATAAAGTCCGCAATAGTACACAAGTGAATATTGGGCGTGTCGTACCATTCGTGGGGAAGAATCCGGGATTTCGGCATTCTGCCGCCGGCTCGCAGTGTGAAATTTGCCGATTACAGTGACATATCCTCAAAGGCATTTGACCTGCACCGACCGATCAAAATTCATTTCTTTGTCGTTCTTGCATACGGACTTCATCAATCATAAAGCGCAGTGGATAGATAACGTTCGCCGGAATCGGGCAGGATGACCACTATGGTCTTGCCGGAGAACTCGTCTTTATCTCCGAACCTGGCTGCGGCAGCCACCGCCGCGCCGCTCGATATTCCGGCAAGTATACCTTCTTCCCGCGCCAGTCGTCGCGCGAATTCCATAGCTTCGTCGTTGCCCACTTTCTCGACACGATCAATCAACGTCAGGTCGAGGACCGACGGTATGAACCCAGCGCCGATGCCCTGAATTTTGTGCGGTCCCGGTTTAATCTCGGTTCCGGCGAGTGTTTGAGATATTACCGGGCTGTCTTTTGGTTCCACGGCGATGCTGAGCATGTTAGTGAGTTCTTTGTCCTTTTTCAGGAAACGAGATACTCCGGTGATTGTTCCGCCAGTGCCGACTCCGGCAACAAAAATGTCAATTTTGCCGTCGGTGTCGTTCCATATCTCAGGCCCGGTGGTGTTTGCATGCACGGCCGGGTTGGCCGGGTTGTTGAATTGCTGTGGCATGAAATATTTGCCGGGTGATTCCTTTACAAGTTTCTCCGCCTTGCGAATAGCTCCCGACATGCCTTTATCTCCGCGAGTAAGCACAACGTTTGCGCCGAACGCGTGTAGCAGCTTTCGGCGTTCGATACTCATGGTTTCGGGCATCGTGAGTGTGACCTTGTACCCACGCGCTGCCCCGACATATGCCAGGGCAATACCCGTATTACCGCTTGTCGGCTCGATGATTTCCATTTTATGGTTGAGTACGCCGTGCTCCTCGGCATCACTGATCATTGCGGCGCCGATTCGGCATTTTACGGAATATGAAGGATTCCGACCTTCAATCTTTCCGAGAACAATCGCCTTTGAACCCGCAATCTTTCGTATCTGCACAAGCGGCGTGTTGCCGATAGACATCGAGTTATCTGCATAGTACTTCATGATTCCCGCCCTTGTTATTTATAACTGATTTCTGTTGCACCTTTACCATGATCAGAATAATATATGAGCAAGATGATCAAGTCAATAATCAATCAAGGAGAATTCTTAGAATGTTGAGGATTTCTACGCGTGGGCGGTATGCGGCCCGGATAATGGTCTGTTTGGCCATGGCGGACGCGAAGGTGCGTTTGCGGAAACAACAGATCGCCGAATCCGAGCAGATTTCCGGCGACTACGTTGAGCAGATCCTTACCAGGCTTAAAGCCGCTCAACTGGTAACCAGTCATCGTGGCACGCATGGCGGTTTTACCCTTGCCCGCAGTGCGGAGACGATAAGCGTGAAGGATATCATTGTTGCCACAGAGGGGCCGGTATGCCTGGTATCGTGCGAGGCTGAACATTGTTCCAGGAAAAATCAGTGTGCCATTACTTCTGTTTGGCAGCGGGCCAACGATACTCTTGCCGCTATATTTTCCGAAACAAAATTATCCGATTTGGCGAATGAAACCATATCTCTGAGAAAATCGAAACCGTTTATATTTCAAATATAAAGAATATGAAAAACAACTTAATCAAATGTTATTTCCTGTTGTATTTTAATACGCATCCAAGCACAGAAGAAGGATATTGCGTCTAATTCGCGATAATCTCGCCTGTATTACGATGAATAACAAACACGATCAAATTGCAGTCGGCATGAGCGGGGGGCTCGATAGTTCCGTGGCGGCCGCATTGCTTGTTGACATGGGATACAAGGTTGTCGGGCTGACTGTGCATATGTGGAAGGACGGTTCGCACAGTTGTTTGATTGATGAGGATGTTGAACGAGCAAGGCAAGTTTGTTCGCACCTCAATATCAGGCATCATGTTTTGAACGGAACCGTCCCGTTCATGGAACATGTGGTCGAGCCATTTGTGCGTCAATATGCTAATGGATTAACGCCGTCGCCGTGTGTGTCCTGCAATGAGAAGGTAAAATTCGGCTTTCTATTAACGCGGGCTGTTCGATTCGATTGTGTGGCGATGGCAACCGGACACTATGCGCGAGTGATAAAAGGTAAAGACGGAAAATATCGGCTTTTTCGCGCCGCCGATACAAGGAAAGATCAGTCGTATTTCCTTCATAGGTTATCCCAGCGTCAGCTTGCTTGTAGCATGTTTCCGCTTGGCGACATGAGCAAAGAACTGGTGAAGGAATATGCGGCTCAACATGGGCTGCCATTGGAAAGCGGACGCGATAGTCAGGATTTATGTTTTGTGAAAGACGACCAGGTTGCCGAATTTGTGGAGGAACGTCTGTTGAAACGAATGTCGGGCGGATTGTTAATGAGTCAAGATGGACGAGTGCTTGGCGAACATGCCGGAATACATCGTTATACTGTAGGCCAGAGACGAGGGCTCGGAATTGCCTCGACCGAGCCGATGTACGTTACTAGTATTAATCCGGAAAATAACTCAGTGATAATCGGACCGCGTGAAAGCGCCGTTAAATCTTCGTGTATGGTTTCGAATACCAGTTGGATTACCGGTGCGCCGCCTGCAGATGGGAAATACAAGGTATGTGTTAGATACCGACACGAACCGGCAATTGCAACGATTCGATGCGTTGACCACACCAGGATGTTTGTCGAATTTGGAACGCCACAATTTGCAATTAGTCCTGGCCAGGCCGCGGTAGTATATGCGGATGATGAAGTGTTGGGCGGTGGATGGATAACGAGGGACGGCGAATGAAATTACATGTGAATGGGAAACCTTATGAACATACCGCCGGCAGGACGATCGGTACATTGTTGCCGGAAATTGGCGCATTTCCAGATAAAGTGGCGGTTCTTCTGAACGACAACGTTGTAAAACGCGCAGAGTGGCAAAACAAAGAACTGAAAGATGGCGATAGAATCGAAATTCTGATGTTGGCCGCGGGAGGGTAAGGGCATGGATATGCAAGGTGGAAGCGAGATTTTTAAAATTGGCGAATACACGTTTAAATCGCGCCTGATATTGGGGACCGGCAAGTTCAGCAGCGCCACGGCGATGGTGGATGCCATACACGCGTCCGGATCAAATTTGGTAACTGTCGCGTTAAGACGTTTTAACACTGAGTACGCTGAAGATGATCTTTACGGACCGCTTGCGAGTATGAAAGGCGTTATGCTAATGCCCAATACTTCCGGCGCAAGAAATGCCGTGGAAGCGGTGAAAGCGGCTTTGTTGGGCCGGGAATTAACGGGAAGTCGTATGGTCAAACTGGAGATTCATCCTAATCAACAGCACCTTATGCCTGATCCTATAGAAACCTATGCAGCTGCAAAGGAGCTTGTGGCGCAAGGATTTGTTGTGATGCCGTATATTGCCGCAGATCCTGTTCTGGCGAAACGCCTTGAAGATGTAGGATGCGCATCGGTGATGCCTTTGGGGTCGGCAATTGGCAGCGGACAGGGACTGCAAACCAGCGGGATGCTTTCGATCATACTTAGAGAAAGTTGTGTGCCGGTGATTCTGGACGCCGGGCTTCGATCTCCGTCTGAAGCTGCGAAAGCAATGGAGATGGGTTGTTCGGCGGTTCTTGTGAACAGTGCAATTGCGGTTGCGGATAATCCGGCTGAAATGGCGGCTGCGTTTGCAAAAGCGGTTGCCGCGGGGTTTCAGGCGAGAATCGCCGGGATAATGTCGCCATCTGAAAGGGCGTCTGGTACTAGTCCGCTGACTTCTTTCTTGTCAAATGGGTAACTTATGACCTTGCGCCCTGATTGGTTGAATCCTGAACAATGGTTAACTATTGCCGCTAACGCTGACAGTCGGCAGGTGCGTAATGCCGTTTTCAGTACACAGCCTGGTATTCGCGAATTTG
>JAFGTH010000010.1 GCA_016934225.1 Lentisphaerota bacterium
CCGACAACCATGCGATAGGATCCATTCGCTGGTTTTGTTCCATTCCCGAAAGAATGAGTCTCTATTTCGATGACTTCTTTTTCACCGAAGTAACGGATCTCGACACCAACACCATAGCGTCCATCGTCGGCGACGCGACATTGGCGCCGGTTGAAGCGCCGTTATTCGATCCGCAGTATATAGACCCGTCGCCGCCTGTCAAAGGCAACAAGTTAAGAAATTCTTCTTTCGAACTTGTGTCGAACGGGCCTTGGGGCAGGCTTTCATTTACCTGTCCGCGTTTCAGGTTCACGGCGGAGGATTTTGACACAACTTCACCTTACGGCGGTCGACAAGCGTTCAAATTTGGAGAGGCTTCAGGCACACTGGTCCACCAGGATGTGCCGGTCACCGTTTACAAAACAAACACGGTCTCCGCTTACGTGAAAGCAATTGGTTCTGAGACACAGTTTTCACTCTCATTACGCACCTTTACAGGCTACCGCTTCGAGGAGCCTCTCTTCAATTACCAACAGTCGTTCACGCCCACTGAAACATGGCAACGTTTTTCCTTGACCGAAATCCTGGGGCCGGCTCCACGACAAGCGTATCACCTTTGGATTACCGGCAAAAACGTGCTCGTGGACAACGTGCAACTCGAGGAAGGCGCGTTGAGCGATTACGCCCCGTTCAAGGACGAAGTTGATGTTTCGCTTACCACGTCGGCCGATGCGCACCTGTTCTTCACGAACGAAACTCCGGTCATAAACGCTTCGATATTCAACCCGTCCGGCCAGTCGGGCAGTTTTTCCCTGCGTTTCCGGGTTTGGGACGCTTTTGACGTTTTACAGCAAGACGATTCGTTCGTTGCAAACCTGGATGCCGGAGAAACCGACGATTATCCCTTCCAGGTCGTCCAGACCGCGCGAGGCGCCCTGCGCGCCGAAATCTGCGATGCTTGCGGTTCAAACGTCCTCGCTGAGCAAGTTTTCTCCGTAGTGCCGCACCCATGCGAAATTCCAACAAACAAAACATCCATCTGCGGGGCCCATATGCCTTTCGACGATTTCAGCCTGTCAACGGCGGCTTCGCTGGGAATCAAGTGGTCCAGAACATGGGACTCCTACAGCAAGCTGTTCCACTGGCGATACGTTGAGCCAAGTTCAGACGTATGGGTGTTTCCCGACGATAAAGTGGAGTTAGCTACTAATCAATACGGCATAAACATTCTCGGGGTTTTGGTGTCGGTGCCCGTCTGGCTTTACCCTGAAGCCGCCGGGAAACACGACGACGCGATATATCCCGATGAACACTATGACTTGTGGCAAAATTATGTGACGCAAATTGTAAGCCATTACAGCAATTCGGTAAAATATTGGGAAATATGGAACGAACCGTCCAACCCGGATCAATACCTTGAACTATGCGAGCAAACGATTGCGACGGCAAAAGCCGCCAATGCAAGCGCAGTGATAATGGGACTCTCAGGTACGGCAACGATAAGTTCCAGAGAATTCTGCGAAAACGGAGGAGCCGAAATGCTTGATGTCCTCTCTACTCATATATATGAGTTCAAGCCTAACGGCGCTCTTGGACACGCCATAGAAACTTACAGGTCCTATTCCATTACCAACGGTGGTACGGGACGTATATGGAATACAGAGGCAAATTACGGGCGGTTAGGCGGCCCGTTCTACGGCACACGGGTGAACCATGACACCGAAAGAGGCGACATGAAAGACGTACCGCGCTTTCTGACGGTCAACAAGGCGCATGGTGTAGAGGTCTGCTTCTATTATTCCAACCCGTTCCCCCAGCACCAGGGTGTCGCCGAGGATCCGGGGCATACGTTCTTTCACCATGACACTTCCATTAAACCCGGCGGCGTGGCGCATGCCGTTTTCGCCGCTTTGCTCGACGCGAGCGATTATGTGAGCACACTTGCGAAAAGCACGGACGAAGTATATCTGTTTCAGGACAGCGACAAGTTTATTGCTGCCTTTTGGACCATGAACGGGCGCGAAATCTGTTTTCCCGCCGTGACGTTGGGTTCGGGCAAGAGCATTATGCGCTATGACGTGATGGGCATGGAGCATCCCGTTGTGTCCGAGCAACAGCAATATTTTGATCTTGATGAGAATATTGTCTATATGGTGTTTACCGGATTTACGCAGGCTGAAATAGCCTCGCTCTTGTCACAAGCCGGATTGAACGTAACGATGTAACGAAAAAACGGCAAATCAAAAAAAGAAAAAAAGACCAAAACGGTTTTTCCTCCCTTTTTGCTTATTCAAACACCACCATTTGGTATCCGTTCACCTCCGGAATGCGGACATGAACATATCCGTTTTTCTCCTTCCATTGCAACGGCCGGCGGTCTGGAGCCAGATAAACCATCTTAAATTGATCAGGTCGATCGCACCGCAATGCCAGTTCAACATCCCGCACCAAAACGGGTTCTTCAATTATTTGTATGGAGGATCCGCGCAATTCAGGCACATACGTCAATAAATGCGCAATTTGCCGCTGACCCTGTTCGGTCACTGTAACCTGCCCAAAAGACGGCATTCCGTCCACTTTCACCATCGGCTTCGGCAACGCCAGCTTTAGACAATTGCGCACCAAATACTTATATACAGGCATTGCATGGCTCCGGTAACATTCAAACACGGGAAATGCAAAATGGAACAGGTTGCCTTTTCCGACAAGAGCCGGACGCGCCAGTTTCTTTTCTGGCGGAGTATATAAATGCTCGTGTCGGCCATCCCACTCGGCATGATTAAAATAAGGTTTCCATAACCGCGCCAATACACGGGCGCTCCGCGCTGCCCGCATGACAATGCCCGGTTTATAGACGGCAGTAGGCATGTCGGGAATATCCTTCTTCATGCCCGGCAACACTTCGAAATAAGTCGGATCATACTCTTCCTTGCCCATATACACTGCCGGATAACCCGGCAAGTCGAATTTTCCACCCTTCTCATCAAGTCCGGCGAAAGCGCCCCCAACGACTGCACCACCACGTTTGACATGATTGATCAATTTCCGCCGCAAACCCGGTGTCATAGTCAGATAATCCGGCAGAATCAGAACTTTATATTTGGACAGATCGCCTTCCCCGTCGCAAACGTCAAATTGAAGCTTTAACTCTATTAACATACGCGTCGCTCCTTGCAACGCATGCCACTCTTCCGGCAACGCGTTTTCCGGTTCGCCAGGCATCCATTTAAAGCTCGGAAAAACCACAGCGATGTCTGCTCGAGAGCGCACGTTACACGTCCATTCGTCCAACTTCTGTAAACGACAATTTACCTGACTAATAACGTCATAAACCGCAGACTGCAGTTTGCCGCGGGGATGCATATAGTCGCCAACCGAATAACCGGCGCCGTTCGCGATGGCATTGCAACAGTCAAATAGCAACGAATGTTCGGTGCGCAAGCCGCCAATATCACACCAATCGGAATGAAAGCGGCCCGTCATAACCAACATCGGTTTTTTCAAAGTGCGCGCATACCGCACTTGCGCCGGCAACGCGTCATATCCCCATCCGCCATTGGGCAAAACCTCCAGTTCAAGATGTGTAGGTTGTGAAGTATGAGACAAACCATTGAAATACACGTAAGCATCTTTGCGCAACGAACGCACCAAAACAGTGGCACGTCTGGCAAAAGCATATGTAATTTCCCAACAATATCGCCGGGCATCCGCCGGATCGGTCAGCGACATACCGGCGCGCTGCATTCCGTCAAGACATTCTACGCCGTAACAAGGCGATATATTGAAACAATCCAGGAAAATCCCGTCTACCGGATACTTCTCCAAAACCTCTTTGACCATTCCTAAAAGATAGTCGGCATACCCGGTATTCAAGCACATCTTTCGGAAAAAATGGCCTTTATGACGCATTTCACAAACCTGGCCTTCGGAATTAACTTTTGTCCAATCGCGGTGCAACAAAGCGTGCTCATGATCCAGTCCGGCATTAAAATAGGCTGCAACGGCAATTTTGCGTTTGTGACAAGCCTTCACCATTGGCCCTAACAGATCACGAGTTTGCAGCCCAGGATGAGGAATACCTATTTGGGTCGGATAATATGCAAAACCCAGATTGCATCTGGCAAACGCTGTAATATATTCCACTCCGGCGCGAGACAATGTGTCGGCAAATTTGTCCGCGTCAAAATCGCGCCCGACATCATAAACACCTGGCATGGTATGGAAATCCAAATGAATGGCACGTCTAGGGAAATCTCTTTTCATTAAAGTTTACTCCTGTTTTTGCGTAGTTTGTCCAAATATTTATACAATTTCACATAAAAGCTGAAATCCTAGTTCACTTGCCATCCTTGCGAAAGCAAAAAATGTAATCAATAGATTCACAATCACATTTACCTTTATCGCTATTACTTTACACCCTCTTCGGTTACCAAGTTCACTTTCTGAATATTCGAACTGTCTCGCCGAAGCCCTGCTTGCATAAGAATGCCAACGACTTGATCTTGATCAAATCCAGCAAACGCGATGTACATAATATTCTCGCCGATAACAAAACGTTGTTCCTTCCCTGCCGAAACCGGATATTCCATTCCCATTACATCATACCTTATAACGCTCATACCTTTGCCCAAAACCATTTCCGGAAGACAGATTTCGCGCTCTTCCATAGTCCAAAGAGCCACAATTAGTTTGTCACCTTTCCGGAACAGATATACCTCATCTGTGCTCTCCGCAAACGTGGCTACATAATCTGTTTCGTCAAGCAATGCCGCAAATACCGCATGGGCCACGCCTCCGGGTTTAATTGACGTGTCATGGTGAAAGAACGTATGTCCCGGATCTTCGGCAACCCCTTGGTGTTGAGGAAAAGGGTTGGCATAATAAAAACATACCTCTACACCATGCGCCTTGTTCACAGTCAGAAAACGAGGTATATCCCTCATGTCGCCTTTAACTGCGTCATAATTCAGTCGCGTTTTGTATAATGGACCGCCCAGCCGTCCATAACTTGCCTCCGTATTCCATATACGTCCCGTACCACCGTGGGCAATGGAAAGCGCACGGTAGGCTTCAATATTGCGCCCCAACGCACCGCCCGGCGCAAATACATAAATATGGCACGTCAATACATCAAGCATCTTCGCTCCACCCAATTCGCAGAAACGACGCACCGCTCCTGTAGGCACGCCAGACAACCCCATAATCACAGCGTGAGGATTCTTCTGCCGTACGATCGGCGTTGTGTTTTGACACAATTCCAGATATTGGTCAGGATTAGTAGGTTCGTTCCATATCTCCCAATACTTTACCGAATCTTTGTAACGACTAACAACGTTCTCGACATATTTCCTCCACAACCCGTAGTCAGGCGGATATATCACATCGTCGTGCTTACTGGCCGCCTCAGGGACATGCCAGACCGGAACAGAGACCAACAATCCAAGAATATTAATCCCATGCCGATGAGTTAATTCCACTTTGTCGTCCGGATATACCCAGTTGCCCTGTTGCGGCTCTATGTAACGCCAGTGCAGTAACTTGCTGTATGAGTCCCATGTCCTGGCCCATTTGATACCAAGAGCCGCTGCGGAGGAAAGACTGAATTCGTCAAACGCCATATGCGCTCCGCATATGGATGTCTTACCTTCGGAAAGCTCACACGGACGAGGCACTACGGAAAACACCTGCTCAGCAAGAATCTTCGAGCCTGTAACATCACGTATTTCGGCCCGTAAAGCGCCTTTTGTGTTTGGCTTGATTGGAAAGGATATATTTTGTGTCTCGCCGGAGGTCAGTTTCACGGTAAACGGATCGTCCTGCTTCAACATATCAAACGCATCCCAAACCTGAAATCGCAATGCAATTTTTTTTGCCTGTTTGTCTGAATTGAATATGGCGGCTTTCACAACAGCATTTTCATCCGTAAAAAACAGGTGCGCCACAGGCGCCGTCGTGAGCGCTACGTCCACCTCTCCGCCAAACGGCGTGTAATCGCTAATATCGCCTTCTTCGAACTGAACATTGTCCACAGCCACGTTACGCCCAGTAATGCGAAAATGGTATCCACGCCGCGGTGCCGGCCCCAAAATTTCGGTCATCGCAAATCGTTGCCATGTTTCAGTCGGCTGAAATGACTGATCATATCTGAATAGAGGTTCTTCATGCTTACTGCCCGTAAAAGCGCGCAACGAAAAGGAAAAACGCGGGGCTGGTCCTGTCGCCTTAACATAAGCCGATAACGTGTGTTTTTTGTAAACACTCACCGGCACATCCTGATGCACCAAGACACCTGATCGCTCTCCAAACCAAAATGATTGTTTGCCGCTGAAAGGCGCGTTCGTATAAAAATCTTCCTTTAAAAATCTGAACCTGTCGCATCCGCTAAATGGCAGTCGGCCCCAAGGCCCGTTTGCGATCAGCTCGAAGGACGAATCGCGCAATTTGTTTCCTTTAACAGGATCTGAATAATCAATATATTGCGGATCAAATAACGGATCTTCGTCAGGAGTTAACGTCGCATCGCCTACCAGGGTTGTAATGGCGTTTGTATCAAGATCAGTTACTTCAGTAAAAAAGAAATCATCAAAATACAGACGCATACCCTTGGGGATCGAACAAAACCAGCGAATAGAGCCAATATCGTTATTTGCGACCAGCTTGAACACACCGCCGATTCGTGTCCATGAAGACAGCCTCTTGTGCCATGTTCGCGGGTATGTTACCCGGGCGCCAACAAAATTCGGGGCAGACATATGCACATATGTCTGCGCTACATCGCCGGTCAGCGGATCAAAATCGGTTTTCAGACTATAGGTAAAAACAAATTTTCGCAGACGATCTTGACAACTTACTCCAAAAGGCGCCCAAAGCTGGACATGTCCAAGTCCGTTCAACGATTGTATCGCCAAACAGCGTCCCGCGCCGCCTGAGCCGGGTGTCGGCAAACTCATGCAATATTCCGCGCCGCCATGAACTTCCACTATGCGCAGCATGTCTACGGGCAGATTGTTGCCGACAATTTCAAGGGTCGAACCTTCCAAGCCAGGGTCTTTGAACCAGTTTTGGCCTTGTGGCAAGAATTCCAAAGGTGTTTCGATGTTTTTTACCACTACCCTGAACTCGCACGGCGTCATCGCATCCCTGACGCCTTTGTCAAGCGCCGTAGCCAGCTCCTGCCTATTAGAAATGTCAACCCCGTCAAGATCAACGGGGAAACTATTCGTGTATGAGGTTAATATATTGGTCAACTGCGGATAGCCAAGTTCGATAGCGCGATGCATCTCGTGCACAGTGTGATATACTCTATTATACACGGACACAAAGTGGGAGCAGAACGCGTTTTCATTGAATTCCTCGGCCAGATTAATTCCTTTCCTCACACGTGCAACCGAATAAGCTTGCTCACGCGTTATTAAGGCCGGCGGTTCGCCGTCGGATTCATATTCGACGCGCACCAGGTACTTGCCATCGTATGCGCCGGGCACTCTGATGATAAAACGATTAAAGTCATCAAAAAAACGCATCGCCAGAGCCGTATTACGCATTTCGGCCGATACAAACGGCAACCCGCCATCAAAACAGAACGGATACCGAAAAGATTTCACTCTCACTGTTTCCATGTCTGCAGCCTGAATTTCATGGCCGTCGTTAATCGTCGCCGTTCCATGCTGAACATCCATTTCGATATCGGCAATATCACCATCTCCCAAACCAAGAGCTCTCAATATCACAATGGTTGTAGCAAAGGCGCAGCTCTTTGTTGTATCAAGCACAGTATTACCTGTTAAACTACCGCTTATTGCAGGGCAATTGGTTGTTTCACTCAAAATGTCCACAACTTTGACTTTGGAAAGATCATTTCCCAACGCCTTTTCCACTGCTGCTTCAGAAACACCCCGGCCCACAACCACAATTCTGGATGTTGCCGGTCGGCACTTTCCCAAGGCCATAAGAAGCGAATCAAAATCGAGCACAGACTCCATGTTTCCCGAACCAGGTCCAAGAACAATAACGGTCGGATTATAGCGCGCAATCCATCGCGATAGAACCCGCTGCGCAAACGTCGGTCCATCATTCCATCCGCCACGTTCATAGACACAAGTCGTCTTTAATTCGGGGTGCGCAGCAGATAAGTAAACACTGACGAAAACAGCAGAGTCTTCAGGAACGCCACAGATCAAAAGTCGGTCGCCGGACACAATGCCCAAGTCATCGGACTCCAACAATGCGGTTGCCGCTCTACACGCAAACAGAAACAACAAACATACAGTGACAAACCAAAGCATGGAGAAACGCACACGATAACGGATCGCTGCAGGCATGTGCATGATAAAATTCTCTTTTAAAAAATCCATATTGCAGTTATTAACGATAATGTCCCAAAAACAAATAACGCTAGTTTAGATGTAAAATAATGTAAAGCTTATTGCTTGCCGCGAAAAACACAACAAAACGCCTTATTCGCAAGGGGAAATGTTGCATGCGCGGCGTATGGAACCCTTAACCATCGGCGCAATGGTCAGGCAAGCTCCGCCTTAACAGCAATCATATCGCATTCCAGTATAAACGAACCGCCTATTGTAATGCGTTGTGCGTCGAATACGCAGGTCGCGGTAACCGTCGTACGGATTTCAGATGAAATACAATATTTATCATGGAGCACATTCAGAACATGCGCGGCAAACAAAAAACATATCCGTACAAAATTATTTTCGGATTAATCTCGCGCTATTTTATAACACGCATAAACCTCCGTGTTTTTCTTGCGTGCCTGTTCCCAAGCAAAACTCACTTGAGAATTTTCTTTAATCGCTCAAGAATCATGGCGACTCCGCGCTGTCCATACTCACGAGATGCATCTTTGGCAGAACG